>JAEWJQ010000044.1 GCA_023386515.1 Pseudomonadota bacterium
GCCTAGATCATATGACATCGCGCTGTCCGTCATTGCGAGTGTGGCGAAGGGATCCAGGGCGTCTTGGTCCGGCTCTGGATTGCTTCGCTGCGCTCACATGACGTCTCAAGTCGTCGCGCTCTCGTAAAACGACTGATCGTCACGGTCACGGACAGGGGATGCCGCAACGCCTCCGCCATGAAAGAGGACGGCAAGGTGCCGTCCGTCGACTGGGAACGGCGGCCTATTTCCCCCGCCCGGTCTTCTCCTGCAGCGCGTCGATCCGCTTCGACGCCTCGGCCTTGCTCAATCCGTCGTCGAACGGCTCACCGGCTTCCTCGCTCAGCGTCTTGAGGTAGCTCGCCTGCGCGCCGGTCATCGGCTCGTCGCCGGTGGTCCAATCGTCCGGGTCCTTTTCGGCGTTGCCGGTCGGATGGTCCTTGGGGTTTTCGGTCTCTGACATGGGTTGGGTGTCCTTTCCGAACACCCAACCCACATGTTCCTTATCCGTTCCAGCCGGAGAACGGCAGGTCCAGCGCCTCGGCAACGGCATGGTGCGTGATCTTGCCGTGATAGACGTTGAGGCCGTTGGCGAGATGCGCGTCCGCCTTCATCGCCGCTTCCGCGCCCATGTTGGCGAGCTTCAGCGCGAAGGGCAGCGTCGCGTTGTTGAGCGCGAAGGCGCTGGTCCGGGCCACGGCGCCGGGCATGTTGGCGACGCAATAGTGGATTACGCCGTCGACCTCGAACACCGGATCCTCATGCGTCGTCGCATGGCTGGTCTCGAAACAGCCGCCCTGGTCGATGGCGATGTCGACCATCACCGCGCCGCGCTTCATCGTCTTGACCATGTCGCGCGTCACCAGCTGCGGCGCCGCGGCGCCGGGCACGAGGACGGCACCGATGACGAGATGCGCGTTCTTCACCGCCGACGCGATCGCCGCCTTGCTGGCATAGGCGGTCTTGATCTGGCTGGAGAAGAACATGTCGAGTTCGGCAAGCCGGTCGTTCGAAATGTCGTAGATGGTGACGTCGGCGCGCATGCCGACCGCCATCTGCGCCGCATTGACGCCGGATACGCCGCCGCCGAGGATGGCGACCTTGGCCGGCGCGACGCCGGGCACGCCGCCGAGCAGCACGCCGCGGCCGCCCTGTTCCTTCTCCAGGTAATGTGCGCCGACCTGCACCGACATGCGGCCCGCGACCTCGCTCATCGGCTTCAGGAGCGGCAGGCCGCCGCGCGCCGCGGTCACCGTCTCATAGGCGATGCAGGTCGCGCCCGACTTGATCAGGCCCTCCGCCTGCGGCTTGTCGGCGGCAAGGTGGAGGTAGGTGAACAGCAGGTGGCGCGGTTCGAGCAGCGCGATCTCGCTTGCCTGCGGCTCCTTGACCTTCACGATCATGTCGGCCTGGGCGAACACCTCCGCCGCGGTCGGCAGGATGGTCGCGCCGGCGGCGACATAGTCGGCATCCTCGAAGTCGATGCCGGCGCCAGCCTTGGTCTCGACCACCACGTCGTGACCGGCGGCGACCAGTTCGGCCACCGACGGCGGCGTCAGGCCGACGCGATATTCATGGTTCTTGATCTCTTTGGGAACACCGATCCGCATGCAGACTCTCCTCTTGCGCGCGCACCAATAGCGCCGCACAGCCGGGAGAGGTTTGCAATCTCATCCAGCCCGTCACGCTGCGTCGGGATATTTTCCTGGCTGAGGGCATCAGGACGCACGATCATGCTCGACCCGCTCGACCGCCGCATTCTCACGCAGCTCGCCCGCAACTCCGATCTGACCAGCGCCCAGCTGGGCGAGGCCGTCGGCCTGTCGCCGAGCGCCGCGCACCGCCGCGTCGCCACGCTGCGCGAGCGCGGCCTGATCGCCGGCTATCGCGCCGTACTGAGCAAGAGCGCGCGCGGCGATCCCAGCACCGTGCTGGTCAACGTCACGCTGCGCGACCAGCGCGAGGAGACGATGGCGGCGTTCGAGCGCGAGATCGTCGACTGCCCGGAGGTGCGCGAATGCTTCCTGATGAGCGGCGAGGCGGATTACATGCTGCACGTCGAGGTGCGCCGCGACGATACGTTCGAGCGCATCCACCGCGAGACGCTGTCGCGCCTGCCCGGCGTCGCGCGCCTCGCCTCGCATTTCGTCATCCGCGAGGTGGTGCGGCGGACCTGATCCATTGCCCGGCAACCGAACCTCGTCGCGCGGCGTTGCCCCTTTCGTTCACCTCATGCTAAGGCGCGCCGCGATGGAACAGGTTGGGAACGAAGCGTCTCGCCCGCGGATCGTCGGCGTGGTCACGATCCGGCGAGCGGCGCCATGAGCGCACCCGTCACCGCTTCGGTGCCCAGCGCCCGCGAAGGGCAACACCAGCACAAGACCGAACAGGCGCATGGGCAGGACGGCATGCTGAAACTCGCGCTCGGCGCGATCGGCATCGTCTTCGGCGATATCGGCACCAGCCCGCTCTACGCCTTCCGCGAAACGTTCAACGGCCACCACAAGCTGGCGCTCGACCCCCTGCACATCATGGGCGTGCTCAGCCTGATGTTCTGGTCGATGATGATCGTCGTGACGATCAAGTACGTCGCGATCATCATGCGCGCCGACAACAAGGGGGAAGGGGGCAGCCTGGCGTTGCTCGCGCTGGTCTCCGGCCGCACCAAGAGCCGGCGATGGAGCACCGGCATCGTCCTGCTCGGCGTGTTCGCGACGTCGTTATTCTACGGCGACTCGATGATCACCCCGGCGGTGTCGGTGCTGTCGGCGGTCGAGGGGATCGCGGTCGCCGCCCCCGCCTTCGGCAATCTGGTGCTGCCGATCGCGGTGGCGATCCTCGTCTTCCTGTTCACCATCCAGAAGAGCGGCACCGCCCGCGTCGGCCTGTTCTTCGGCCCGATCATGCTGGTCTATTTCGCGACGATCGCGGTGCTCGGGTTGATCAGTGTCGTGCAGACGCCCGGCGTGCTCTGGGCCTTCTCGCCGCATTATGCGGTGGAATTCTTCTACCTGGATCCGGTCCGCGCCTTTCTGGCGCTGGGCTCGGTTGTGCTGGCGGTGACCGGGGCGGAGGCGCTCTACGCCGACATGGGCCATTTCGGCCGCCGCCCGATCGGAATGTCGTGGCTGGTCTTCGTGCTGCCGGCGCTGATGTGCAACTACATGGGGCAGGGCGCATTGCTGTTCCGCGAGGGGCGGGCCGCGCTGGAAAGCCCCTTCTACATGCTCGCGCCCGACAGCCTGCAGCTGCCGCTCGTCATCCTCGCGACCGCGGCGGCGATCATCGCCAGCCAGGCGGTGATCTCCGGCGCCTTCTCGGTGACGCAGCAGGCGATCCAGCTCGGCTTCATGCCGCGGCTGCGGATCGAGCATACCAGTGCGGCCACGGTCGGACAGATTTACATCCCGCTGATCAACTGGCTGCTGATGGCGATGGTGATCATCCTGGTGCTGTTCTTCCGCACCTCGTCCAACCTCACCTCTGCTTATGGCATCGCGGTGACGGGGGCGATGTTCATCGATTCCTGTCTGCTGGGCGTCGTGCTGCTGCGGCTTTGGAACTGGCCGGTCTATGCCGCGGCGCCGTTGCTCGGCCTCTTCTTCCTGGTCGATGGTGCCTATTTCACCGCCAATCTGACAAAGGTACCCGACGGCGGCTGGTTCCCGCTGATGATCGGCCTGATCGTCTTCACCCTGCTGACCACCTGGTCGAAGGGGCGCAAGCTGATGATGGATCGGCTGCGCGAGGCGGCGATGCCGATCAAGGTGTTCATCACCTCCGCCTCCAACTCCGCCAGCCGCGTGCCCGGCACCGCCGTGTTCATGACCTCGAGCGCGGACGGCGTGCCGCATGCGCTGCTGCATAATCTCAAGCACAACAAGGTGCTGCACGAGCGGGTGATCCTGCTTACCGTCAAGATCGTCGACCAGCCCTATTGGTCGGCGGACGACCGCGCCTATGAAGAGCCGATGGGGGAGGGGTTCTTCCGCGTCGTGCTGCGCTACGGCTTCATGGAGGAGATTGACGTGCCGGCCGCGCTCAAGCGGGTGCATGAGTGCGGCGCCGATTTCCGGATGATGGACACCAGCTTCTTCCTGTCGCGCCAAACCCTGCTCGCCTCCGAGCGGCCGGGCATGATGATCTGGCGCGAGAAACTGTTCGCCTGGATGCTGCGCAACGCGGAAAGCGCGATGGAATTCTTCCGTTTGCCGACCAACCGGGTCGTCGAGCTCGGCAGCCAGGTGGAGATTTTAGCGCCGCGGCCCCGGCCGGCGGCCCGGCGCCGATCATCGTCACCGCACTCTTCGGCCGGCAGGATCAGGGCTGGTTCGACGCGCAGCGCGCCGCCCATTTTCCGCCCGACCGCAACGTGCTCGCCGCGCATCTGACGCTGTTCCACCATCTGCCGCCGTCGGCCGAAGCCGAACTCAAGCATCGCCTGTCGCTCGCCACCCGCGGCATACGGGCGCCGCGTGCGCGGGTCGGCGGGCTGATGTCGCTCGGCCGCGGTGTCGCCTACCGGATCGAATCGCCCGAACTAGTCGCCGTCCGCCGCGATCTGGCGGAAGCGTTCGCCGGCCTGATGACGCCGCAGGATGCCGGCGGCTGGCGCCCGCACGTCACCATCCAGAACAAGGTGCAGCCCAATGTCGCCAAGCTGCTGCTCGGCGCGCTGACCCGCGAATTCGTGCCCCGCGACGTCGAGGTCGCCGGTCTGGCAAGCTGGTGGTATCGTGGCGGGCCATGGGAACCGCTGTCGCGTCACATGTTCGCTTGACGCCTTCGCGACGCCTACATATAGGCCGCGGCTCGCCGACGGCGATGCCCTTGGGGCGGAGTAGCTCAGCTGGTTAGAGCAGCGGAATCATAATCCGCGTGTCGGGGGTTCAAGTCCCTCCTCCGCTACCATTCACCCATGCCGCCGATGGCACGAGAAACCCCGGCTCCGGCCGGGGTTTTCGCATGTAGCGTCATCGCCGCCGGGCGGATGCGGCGTCAGGACGCGCGGAATGCATAGCGTCCGGACGGAACCTCCACGCTGATGCGGCCGTCGCGACCGTTGCTCTGCCGGAACCGACCCGCGATCGGGCGCCCGCCTTCGACGATCGCCTGGCTGGACGACGCGGGCAGTTGCACCGATGCCGTGGCGTTGGCGGGCACGACCAGATCGAGCGACACGCCCCCGTCACCCTGACGCTGCCAGCGGGTCGAGATCGTCCCGATCCGTGCATCGTAGCGCGCGCCCGCGGTCTTCAGCCGGGGGTCGAGCACGGGGCGCACTGCGAAGCGGCGGAAGCCCGGCGCGATCGGGTCGATGCCGGCGATTCGTCGGAACATGAAGCCGACGACCGCGCCCAGGGCATAATGGTTGAAGGAGTTCATCGATCGGTCGCCGGCGTCGCTGTTCCACCGCTCCCAAGTCGTCGTGGCGCCCTTGGCGATCATATAACCCCAGGACGGGAATTCCGTCCGGAGCAGCAAGTCGTAGACGAGCCGATCCTCCCCCGCATCGGCAAGCACGTCGAGGCTGTAGGGCGTGCCAAGGAAACCGGTCGACAGCAACGTTCCGCGACGGCGGATGTCGGCGACCAGCCGGCGCACCGCCTCGGGCCGTCTTGCCGGCTCGAGCAATCCAAATTGTAGGGCAAGGATGTAGCCGGTCTGCGATCCGTTGCCGATCACGCCGTCCCCGGCCAGGAATTTGCGCCGGAACGCCTGCGCGAGACCAGCCGACATGGTTGCATAATAGGCGGCCTCTCGCTGCCGTCCGGAGGCGCGCGCCATGTCCGTCATCTGATCCACCGCACCTTTCCACATGGCGGTGCCGACCAGATCCTTGGGTGTCGTAGGATCGCCGGGCTGCACGGCATCGAGCGCGAGCCAGTCGGCATAATCGTTGCCCCGGCCTGTCTCCCATACCAGGCCGGGATTGGCCGCGCGGATCGAATCGATGAAGCGGGTCATCGAGGTCCAATGCTGGTCGATCACCGCGGTATCGCCATAGCGCTGCCAGATGGTCCAGGGCAGCGCCACGCCCGCATCCCCCCAGCCCGGCGACGAGCCCGGTCCGGTGAAATGCGCCATATCCGCATTGGGTGCGATGTCGGGATAGTCGCCCGTATCGCGTTGCGCGTCGCGGACGTCGGCGAGGAAACGCTGGGTGAAGGCGGCGGTGTCCATGTTGAAGCTGGCCGCGTCCCAGAAGACATGGGCATCGCCCATCCAGCCCAGCCGTTCGTCGCGTTGCGGGCAATCGGTGGGAATGCCCATGAAGTTCGACCGCTGGCTCCACCGGCTGTTGAGCCACAGCCGCTGCGGGACATAGGCGTCGAGGTGGAGATCGCTCGTTTCCGCCAGATCGGTGTGGATCGGCACGCCGACGATCTCGTCCTTGGTCAGAGGCCGGCCCAGCCCCTCGACCTGGACGTAGCGGAAGCCGTGATAGGTGAAGCGGGGCTCGTAGCGCTCGACATCGCCATCGCCGCGGAAGGTATAAAGGTCCGTCGCCTTCGCCTGGCGCAGGTTGGTCTGGTCGACGCTGCCATCGGCGTTGAGCAATTCGGCATAGCGGAGCGCGATCGTCCGACCGCGCGCGCCGCGGATCGCGATCCGCGACCAGCCGGCGAAATTTTGGCCGAAATCGACGACGCTGGCACCGTTCGGCAGCAGCGTGATGGCGACCGGGGGCAGGGTCTCCTGCCGCCGGATCGGCGGAACCGTCGCGGCCACCAGCGTGGCCCCCGCGGGTGGGGCCCCCGCCGCCGGATGCCAGCGCGCATCGGGACGGAAGGCCGATGTGCTCCAGCCGGCTTGCTCCCGCGTCGCGTCATAGTGTTCGCCGTCGTAGATCGTCGCGCTGACGATCGGCGATTCGGCGACCGTCCAGCCGTCGCCGGTGGCGACGATCTGCGTTCTGCCGTCCTCGTAACGGATTTCGAGCTGACCGAAGAGGCGCAACGGTGCGTCTCCGAACGAAAAGCGGCCATTGGGGGATACGAAACTGCCGTACCAGCCGTCGCCGACCATCACGCCGAGCACGTTGTCGCCCGCCACCAGCATGGGCGTTACGTCATCGACGCCGTAGAGGCAGTGTTTGCGATAGTCGGTGAACTCGGGGCGCAGCAGCGCGTCGTCCAGCCGCCGTCCGTTGATCTGCGCCTCATAGGCGCCCAGCGCGGTCAGATAGAGCCGGGCGGAGGCCACCTTGCCATCGATCCGGAACCGGGTGCGCAGCATCGTCGCGGGCAGCGGCGGCATCGGCGCGCCGCCCGGCGCCGGCAGGGTCGACGTCCAGCCGTTGTCGGTGAAGGCGAGCGAACGCCAGCCGTCCGCTGGCGCACTGGCCACCCGCATCTTCTCGCCGGTGAAGCGGACCACCTGGCCATCGGCGAAGGTCGCGCGCACCAGCGCTGCCGCCCGGACGGTCGCATCGTCCCGCTGCCTGGCCTCGATCGCGACGACATGGTCGCCGGCGGGCAGCGGCAGGGGCACGGCCCAGGGACCGGCCACGCCCCAGCCGTTGGTCGCGGGCACGACGATCGGCTCGCCGTCGAGATAGACCCTGGCAGAGGTGCTGCACCCGGCCATGATCGTCACCTCGGCAGCGTCGACCAGGGTGAAGCGAAGCCGGAACCCCTGTAGGCTGCCCTTCGCGGCGAGCGGTGCCTGGCGCCACCCCAGGCCGGCTTCGCGATCGGCGCGCAGCACCGGCGTCTCCGCCGACAGCCAGTGGGCGGACCAGTCCTGCGGCGAGAGCAGGCCCATTTCCCACGATGCGATCGGCGACACCGCGGACACGCCGCGCTCGTCCCAGGCGGTGACCCGCCACCACGCCTGCATCCGCGAGCCGAGCGGCTTGCCGCGATAGGCGATGTCGAAACAGGCATCGCCTTCGGTCCGGCCGCTGTCCCAGAG
>JAEWJQ010000187.1 GCA_023386515.1 Pseudomonadota bacterium
GTCGGCGGCCGCTCGGTGATCCGCGCGCGTCGGGCGCGCGGCCGCAAGAAGCTGTCGGCGTAATTCCCCCTGTCGGCGGCGCCGCCATACTGACGCTGACCCGCCGCCGCGATTTCGTGGCGGCGAATGCGGGGTTGCGCGCACCGATGCCGGGCTTCGTCCTGCTGGTGCGCCCCCGCGACGACGGTGATGCGACGATCCGCGTTGGCTTCACCGTCACCAAGAAGATCGGCAACGCCGTTGTCCGTAACCGCATGAAGCGGCGGTTGCGGGCGCTGGCGCGTGAGCTGTTGCCCACCGGCGGCATCCGCGGTGCGGACCATGTGCTGATCGGCCGTGACGGCGGCGTCGAGCGCGACTTCGCCGCGTTGCGCAACGAGTTCGGCAAGGCGCTGGGCAAGATCGCCCGCGGCGAATCGGCGCCCGCCCGCGGTTCTCAACCGCCGAAGCGGCGCAAATGATCGCGCGCCTGCTCATCGTGTTCGTGCGGCTGTGGCAGGTCGGGCCCTCGGTCGTCCTGCCGCCGTCGTGTCGCTACCAACCCTCCTGTTCGGCCTATGCAATTACGGCGCTTCGCCGCTATGGCGCGCTGAAGGGGGGCTGGCTGGCGGCGAAACGGATCGCGCGCTGTCATCCCTGGGGCGGGTACGGACCCGATCCCGTCCCGTAGAATTGGGGTCGGACCTTGAACAACGAACGCCAGAATTTTGTCCTGTTCGCGGTCCTCGCGGCCCTGATCCTGTTCGCCTGGCCACTGATCCAGGGGAAGTTCTTCCCGGTGGCCAATCCGCCGGTGACCAAGATCGAGAAAGGCAAGTCCAAGGCCCTGCCGCAGCCGTCGGCCGATCCCGCCGCCGACAATCCGACCGCGATCCGCAATCGCGACCTCGTGCTGCGGGAAACGCCGCGGGTCGCGATCGACACGCCGACGCTGAAGGGCTCGATCAACCTCAAGGGCGCGCGGATCGACGACCTGGTGCTGGTCAAGTACAAGCAGGACATCCGCAAGGATTCGCCGCCGATCCGCCTGCTGTCGCCGGCCGGGTCGCAGGACGCCTATTTCGCCGGCTTCGGCTGGCGTGACGAGGGGCTGAGCCCGCCCGCCGCCGACACGGTGTGGAAGGCGAGCGCGCCGGTGCTGAAGCCGGGACAGCCCGTCACGTTGCAGGCGCAGAACGCGCGCGGCCAACGCTTCCAAATCCGCCTGTCGGTCGACGACGGCTATATGTTCACCGTGACGCAAACGGTGGCGAACGCCGGCGGTGCGCCGGTGCCGGTCGCCCCCTATGGCTATGTCAGCCGCGTCGGCGTGTCGAAGGACCCCGGCACCTGGCAAATCCATACCGGGCCGATGTCCGTCCACAACGGCGGCGCGCATTACGGCGTCAACTTCAAGGACATCGATCAGGCGCCGGACCGGTTCACCACCACCGGCGGCTGGCTCGGCTTCACGGACAAATATTGGCTGACCGCCCTGGTCCCCGATCAGGCGGCGCAGTTCGACGGCCAGTTCCGCTCCGGCGGCGACAAGCAATATCAGGCCGATTACGCCTTCGCGCCCAAGGTGCTGGCGCCCGGCAAGGCATTGACCCAGACCAGCCGCTTCTTCGCCGGTGCGAAGGAAGTGAAGCTGCTCCAGCAGTACGAGAACCAGCAGGGCGTCTCCAAGTTCGACAAGGCGATCGATTGGGGCTGGTTCGAGATCCTGGAAAAGCCGATCTTCACCTATCTCGACTGGCTGTTCCGCATGGTCAGCAACTTCGGCGTCGCGATCATCCTGCTGACGATCACCATCCGCGGCCTGATGTTCCCGATCGCGCAGCGCCAGTTCGCCAGCATGGCCAAGATGAGGGCGTTGCAGCCGAAAATGAAGGCGATCCAGGACCGCTACAAGGACGACAAGGTCGTCATGCAGCAGAAGGTCATGGAGCTGTACAAGACGGAGAAGGCGAACCCGCTCGCCGGCTGTCTGCCGACGCTGATCCAGATTCCGGTGTTCTTCGCGCTGTACAAGGTGCTGATGCTGACCATCGAAATGCGGCATCAGCCGTTCTTCGGCTGGATCAAGGATCTGTCCGCGCCCGATCCGTTGACCCCGGTCAACCTGTTCGGCTTCCTCGCTTTCACGCCGCCGCACATGCTGGCGATCGGCGTGGTGCCGATCGTGCTCGGCATCTCGATGTTCTTCCAGTTCCGCCTCAACCCGGCGCCGATGGACGAGACGCAGAAGCAGGTGTTCGCGGTAATCCCTTGGGTGCTGATGTTCGTGATGGCCAGCTATCCGGTCGGCCTGCAGGTCTACTGGATCGCGTCAAACTTCCTGGCCATCATCCAGCAGCAGGTGCTCTACGCCCGCCATCCCGAGCTGAAGACCGCTGCGGCGAAGACGACGGTCATCGCCAAGTGAACGAGGATGATACGCCGCTGGACGAGGGCTTCACGCCCGAACTGATCGAAGCGGCGCGCCGGACCTTCGCCGGGCCGGTGGCGTTCCTGAAGTCGGCGCCCAGCCTCAAGTTCCTGCCAGATCCCGACGTGCCGGAAGTCGCCTTCGCCGGCCGGTCCAATGTCGGCAAGTCGTCGCTGCTCAACGCGCTGACCGGGCGGAACGCACTGGCGCGCACCTCGAACACGCCGGGGCGGACCCAGGAACTCAACTTCTTCGATGTCGCGGGCAACGGCGAGGCGCCTGCCTTCCGACTGGTCGACATGCCGGGCTATGGCTTCGCCAAGGCGCCCAAGGACGTCGTCCGCACGTGGCGTTATCTGGTCAACGACTATCTGCGCGGGCGCGACGTGCTGAAGCGCGTGCTGGTGCTGATCGACTCGCGGCATGGCATCAAGGACGTCGACCGCGAAATCCTCGGCATGCTCGACAAGGCGGCCGTCAGCTATCGGCTGATCCTGACCAAGGCCGACAAGGTCAAGGCGACCGACCTGGCCGACGTCATGGCCCGGACGGCCGAGGACGCGCGCAAGCGACCGGCGGCCCACCCGGATATTCTGGCGACGTCGAGCGAGGGCGGCATGGGTATTCCCGAGCTGCGTGCCGCGGTGCTCGAAGCGATCGGCTGATTCTGGCGTCGTTCAGGCGCAGTACATGAACTTCCGGTCCTTCTGACAGTTGGCAGTAATACTGCCATAACCGGGAGAATGACCATGAAGAAGGAGTTCGTCGCACTCACGCTTTTCTCAACTTTGGCAGGTCTCCCCGGGGTGGCCGTGGCGCAGACTGCGCCGGCACCTGCTCCCGCGGCACCGGCGCCGGTCGTCACCATCCCCATTGCTCCGCGCCTTCCCACACCGATCCAGTCACGGCCGATGATCCCGTTGAACAGCTACGCGGATCCTGGCTTCGGGCAGAGCAAATATTACCAGCAGATCTATGAGCAGGCGCAGAACTATGGTCGCTGCGCGATCAATGTCGGCGGCGAGCGCGCCCGCGCCGTTCTGAACACGGCGCCCAACACGCGCACGGAACTGACCGAATTGCGGCAGCTGACGGGCATCGCGCGGCCGTGCCTGCCGTTCAACTACGGCGTGCCGATCGTTTTCCTGCGCGGCACGATCGCAGAGGCCCTGTACCGGCGCCAACCGGTCGCCCTCGCCGTGCATGCGGCGGGTACGACGGACCAGCAACTGACGGCCTTCCAGGCGTCCGAAGCGTCGCGTAGCAGCGCGCGACTGCCCGACGACCGGGCGTTCGCCGCCGTCTCCAATTGCCTCGTCGTCAGGGCTCCGGAGCAGGTGCGCGATATCCTGCTCAGCCGGGTCGGATCCGATCGTGAACGGCAAGGGATCGAGCATCTGCTCGCCGCGGCGCCCGGCTGCTCGACATCGAAGCGCTTCTCTGCCGCGTCCGGCACCACCTTCGTCCGTGCGTATCTGGCAGAATCGGCGCTGCGGTGGAGCGAATTCGCCCAGCAACAGAGCTGACGCTTCGGGACTGTTCGGCCGCCGAGGCTTGCTGTACCTCGGCGGCCATGAAGCTCATCATCGGCAACAAGGCCTATTCCTCCTGGTCGCTGCGCGG
>JAEWJQ010000281.1 GCA_023386515.1 Pseudomonadota bacterium
GGCGACGACCCGGAACAGCAGCCAGCCGGCGAGCAGCTCGATCGCCACCGCGCCGACCGCGGCAAGGCCGTGCGCGCCGTCCCAGCCGGCCAGCGCCCGATCCAGCAGGAGATACAGGCCGGCGCCGAGCGCGACGAACACCGCCAGCGTCACCGCCAGCGACGTGGCGAGGACGCGCAGGATCGCGCGGTCGCCGAGCTGGCCGAGGGTGAGCAGGATCGCGCGGACCATCCCGTCGGGGTGGCGCGGCCGCACCCCTCCGTCAAGCTGGGGCTCGCGTCGCGCCGCGTTCGGCGATAGTGAGCGGCCTTCCCGTTGTTTTCGAAAGTCATCCAACCTTGACCCAGCCCCGTTTCGAGGTCGTCGCGATCGGCAATGCGATCGTCGACATCCTGTCCCAGGCCGACGACGCCTTCATCGAGGAGATCGGCGTCGCCAAGGGGTCGATGCAGCTGATGTTCTCGCCCGAGGATGCGGACGCGCTCTATGCCAAGATGGGTCCGGGTCGCGAAGTATCGGGCGGATCGGCCGCCAATACCGTTGCGGGCATCGCCGCCCTGGGCGGCCGTACCGCCTTCATCGGCCAGGTCGCCGACGATCAGCTCGGCCAGGTCTTCGCCCATGACATCCGCGCCGCCGGCGTTCATTTCGACACCGCGGTTCGCGAAGGTCAGCCGACCACCGCGCGGTGCCTGATCTTCGTCACGCCGGACGGCCAGCGGACGATGAACACCTATCTCGGCGCGTCGCAATTCCTCCCCGCCGGGGCGCTCGACCTGTCGATCATCGAGGATGCCGCGATCCTCTATCTCGAAGGCTATCTGTGGGACCCGGAAGAGCCGCGGGCCGCGATGCGCGCGGCGATCGAGGCGGCGCGCAAGGCCGGCCGTCGCGTCGCCTTCACCCTGTCCGACGTCTTCTGCATCGGTCGCCACGGCGGCGACTTCCGTCAGCTGATCGCCGACGGGCTGATCGACATCCTGTTCGCCAACGAGAACGAACTGACCGCCCTCGCCGAGGTCGAGGATTTCGAGGCGGCGGTGGCCAAGGTGTCGGCCCAGGTGCCGACGCTGGTCGTGACCCGCGGTGCGCAGGGTGCCTGCGCAAGCCAGCACGGGACGCGCGCCGAAGTGGGCGCTGAACCGATCGAGCAGGTCGTCGACACGACCGGTGCGGGCGATCTGTTCGCGGCGGGATTCCTGCACGGCCAGGCGATCGGCAAGGATCTGGAAGCGTCGCTGAAGCTCGGCGCCATCTGCGCGGCGGAGATCATCAGCCATTTCGGTGCGCGACCGATGGTCGACATGAAGGCGCTGATCGCGTCGAAGCTCGGCTGACGCTGGATCAGGACCCAGCAGAAAGGGCCGGTGGATCGCTCCACCGGCCCTTTTTTCGTGTCCGGCGTCGGACGGCCGCTCAGGGGAGCGGCTTGGCGACCTCCGGCTGGATCGCCGGATCGTCGACCGTGTCGATGATTCCGCGCCCGACGTAGGACCGGCTGCGGCTGTAGGTGAAATAGATCACCAGGCCGATCGCGCCCCAGATCGGCAGCACCAGCTTCGCGGTCAGCGGCAGCGACAGGTACAGGACCACGCAGCCGATCAGCGCGAGCGGCGCGACGACATAGACCGCGGGGGTGCGGAACGGCCGCGCGCGATTGGGGTCAGTCCGCCGCAACACCATCACCGACACCGCCACCATGAAGAAGGCGAACAGCGTACCGGCGTTGGAATAATCGGCGAGCTTGCCGACCGGCAGCACCGCCGCGGCGACGCCCGCGGCGACCCCGGTCAGCAGCGTCACGACGTGCGGAGTGCGGAAGCGCGGATGCACCGAGGCGAGCCGTGCGGGCAGCAGGCCGTCGCGGGCCATGGTGAAGAAGATGCGGGTCTGGCCGAACATCATCATCAGCACCACCGACGGCAGCGCCAGCACCGCGGCGAGGCCGACGAAGCGGCCGATCATCGGCCAGTTGATCGTGTTGAGGACGTGGACCAGCGCCTCCTTCGAACAGACCAGCGGCTCGAGCGCGCCCGACGCGACGATCGCGGCGCAGCGGCCGGCGATCTCCGGCGTGCCCGGGGACAGCACCTGGCCCGACAGTGAGGCGACGGGCTGGGCGCCGATCGCCCCGATCGCGCCCGAGGCGACGAGCAGGTAGAAGATGGTGCAGATCAGCAGGCTGCCGATCAGACCGATCGGCACGTTGCGCTGCGGATTCTTGGTCTCTTCCGCGGCGGTCGATACGGCGTCGAAGCCGACATAGGCGAAGAAGATCGACGCCGCGGCGCCGAGCACGCCAAGGCCCGACGAGCTCAGCGGATTGCCGATGCCGGTGGGCAGGAACGGGTTGAAATTGTCCGCTTTCATCACCGGGATGGTCAGGGCGACGAAGGCGGTCAGCGCGGCGATCTTGATCGCGACGAGGATCGCGTTGACGCGGGCGCTTTCGGTCGTGCCGATGATCAGCAGCCAGGTGACGATCGCGACGATGATCACCGCGGGCACGTTGACCCAGCCGCCGGTGGTCATCGCCTGCGTCAGGTCGGCGCTCGGCGGGGCGCCGAAGGCGATGTACATATGCGCCATCAGCGCGTCGGCGTTGCTGATCGCCGCGGGGACATGGAAGCCGATGCCGTTGAGCAGGCCGACCGCATGGTTCGACCAGCCGACCGCGACCGCGCTGGCGCCGACCGCATATTCGAGGATCAGCGCCCAGCCGACCATCCAGGCGAGGATCTCGCCGGTCACCGCATAGGTATAGGTATAGGCCGAGCCCGACACCGGCACCATCGAGGCGAGTTCGGAATAGCAGAGCGCGGCGACCGCGCAGATGAAGCCGGCGACGACGAAGCTGAGCAGCATGCCCGGCCCCGCCTTCTGCGCCGCTTCGGAGGTGAGCACGAAGATGCCGGTACCGATCACGGCGCCGATGCCGAGCATGGTGAGCTGGAACGCGCCGAGCGAGCGGTGCAGGCCCTTTTTCTCGGCGGTGGCAAGAATGGCGTCGAGTGGTTTGACGCGCCCGAATATCATGTAAGCGATCCCCCCAGCTGCGATCGGGGCCTGGCCGGCCCTCCGCATGGTGAAGCGGCGGAGCCTAGTCGCAAATGATACGGGCGCAATAGCTTATCTTTCCCGCGTGGAAGCGGGGGTGGTTCAGCGCGCCAGCATCGGCCCCAGCGGGCCGCCGCCGAACAGATGGACGTGGAGGTGCGGAACCTCCTGCCCGGCATCGCGACCGATGTTGGCGAGCAGGCGGTAGCCGCTCTCGACGAGGCCGCGCTCGCGCGCGACATGGCCGATGGCGCGGACGAACCCGGCGATCTCCTCCGCCGAACCGCGCGCAGCGAAATCGTCCCAGGAGACGTAGCGGCCGCGCGGGATCACCAGGATGTGCGTCGGTGCATGCGGCGCGATGTCGTGGAAGGCGACCGCCCATTCGTCCTCATAGACCCGGTTCGACGGAATCTCGCCGCGCAGGATCCTGGCGAAGACGTTCTGGTCGTCATAGGGCTGGGTCGGGTCGATCGGCATGGCAGGCGCTCCTTTACGACGGGCGGGCGGCTTTCTCGGCATGGCCCGACACGCCCTCCCGCCGGGCGAGTTCGGCGCGCACGTCGTCGAGGCCGAGCCCTGCATCGGCGAGCAGCACCAGCAGGTGGAAGACGAGGTCCGCCGCCTCCGAGGCCAGCGTCTCCGGTGCGGCGAGGGCGGCGATCACCGTTTCGGTCGCCTCCTCGCCGACCTTCTGCGCGATCTTGGCGCGGCCCTTGGCGAACAGGCTGGCGGTGTACGAACTGCCCGCATCGGCGGCGCGGCGCGCGGCGATCGTGGCTTCGAGGCGGTCGAGCGGGTCCATCGCGATGGGCTTGGCGCGGGCAGGGCCCCCGCGTCAATCGTTCTTCTGGAAGCGGCGGCGCAGGCGGCGGCGCACCCACCACAGGCCGGCGGCGGCGACGACGAACAGCGCGACGTCCGACCATTCGGGCGCGCTGCGCGGATGGACGATGCCGGAATGGCCGCCGGCATAGGCGAGCAAGGCGATCACGCCGCCGCCGCCTCGGTCAGCCAGGCGAGCGCCTCCGCGGCATCGGCGAAGACGCGCAGATAGGGCTGGGTCATGAACCGCTGGACCTGCAGGCGGGTGATCGCGCTGCCGGTGACGATCGCGATCCGGCTGGCCTTGGGGAAGGTGGCCAGGCGGGCGTGGATCGCCTCGGCCGCGTCGCGCGGCTGGACGCTGGTGGCGCTCATGTCGATGCGCAGCCGGTAGCCGGGGCGGAAGCCCGCGGCGGCGAAGCGCCGCTCCAGATCGGCGGCATAGGCGGCGACGGACGTCTCGTCGAACAGACCGTGCCAGCGGATGTCGACCAGGTCGAGCGTGGGGTTCAGATCGATCGCATACATGGCCGCGACATGTCGCATGCAAGCGTTGCGGAACCGCTAAGCCCCCGGAATCGGACGACGGACCGGAATGCCGGCGGCGGCGAGTGCGGCGTGCGCATCGGCGATGCTCGCCTCGCCGAAGTGGAAGATCGACGCGGCGAGCACCGCGCTGGCATGGCCATCGCGGACGCCGGCGACCAGATCGTCGAGCCCGCCGACGCCACCGCTGGCGACGACCGGCACCGCGACGCGGTCGGCGATCGCGCGGATCAGCGCGAGATCGTAGCCGGAACGCGTGCCGTCCTTATCCATCGACGTGACGAGCAGCTCGCCCGCGCCCAGCTCGGCGAGGCGGACGGCGTGCGCGCCCGCCACGAAGCCGGG
>JAEWJQ010000320.1 GCA_023386515.1 Pseudomonadota bacterium
ATGGCATAGCGTCCGGTCAGACCGGTCGGTGATCCGGCCTGCGACACCTGGATGAAGCCGGACGAGAATTGGTCGGTGCGCACGAAGCGCACGCCGGCGTCGCCGCGCACGCCGATCCCGGCCAGCCGCTTACCAAGGTCGAATGTCGCCATCGCATAGGCTGACGACACCTCCTCCAGCACGCGGCTCGACTGCGCGCCGCATTCGGTGCCGCAATAGCGCGTGGCGTTGAGGTTGAAGGTCGAGATCAGCTTGTCGGGATCGAGCGTCGCCCAGCTCGCCGGTGCGCCATTGCCCCACAATTGACCGACGCCGGTGATCTGAGTCGTCAGGCTGGCCAGGGACGTGCCGGCGGGCAACGCCCGCACCACCAGATCGGCGCTATACGGGATCAGATTGGTGATGGTGAAGTCGCTGCGGCGATACTGGCCGCCCGCCTTGAAGGTCAGCGCCTCGGCGGCCTTCCAGGTGAAGTTCCACTCGCCGGTGAAACCCTTGTTGGTGTTGGTCGAGGGCCGCGCCTGGAAACTGTAGCCGCCGAGCACGGTGCCGTCGCTGCGGCCGGGGGCATAGTTGAACTTGGTCGGATCGGAGACGTCGAAGCCGAAGCCAAGCAGAGGCGTGCTGTTGCCGTTGCGATAATCGATCGAGAAGTTCGGCGTGTCGATCGCGTCCATGAAATACTGGAAGCGCTGCTTGCCGAACGATTTCGCCTGGTTGAGGCCGATCAGCGCGCTGAAGCCGAGCCGCTCGTTGAGCTCGTGCCGGATGTTCAGGTTCGCCTGTTTGAAGGTCGAGGTGAAGTCGTCGACCAGTCCTTCCGACCGGACGTCGACGCCGTCGAACAGGCCGTAGACCAGGCTGCCCTGCTGGCTGAGCTGGACGTCGCGGACGGACGTTACCGGCTGACCGTTGTTGGCGGCCGACCGGGCGAAGGAGACGGCCGCGATGTAATTGTCGCGCCGCACCACGTGGAACTTCGAATAGAGCAGGTCGAGCGAGATGTCGGTCGCTTCGTCGGGCTTGTACTGGAAGGTCAGCGTACCGCCGAGCCGCTTCTGATCCTGCACCGAATTGAGGTAGCGTGGCAGGCGCGGCAGGAAGGCGCCGCTGCCCGGCGTGTTCGGCGCATCCGCCCGGCGTGCGTTGTAGATGGCGTTATAGGCGGCGGCCGTGCTGGTGCGGGGCACGCCGGGGTAGCAGTTGTTGGCGTCCGCGCCCTTGCTGCCGATCGCCGGATTGACCGGCGTGACGCCGACGGGCGAACAGAACAGGCCATTGGTATTGGCCGACAGGATGTCGACCGCGGAATAGCCGACCTCGCGGATGTCGCGCTGCTGATAGGCGACGGACGCCAGCACGCCGAAGTCGCCGAACTTCTTCGACACCAGGCCCGACACGCGCGGGTTCGTCTTCTTCGACAATTCGCCATAAACGCCGCGCGCGGTCGCGGTCAGCGTGAAATCCTTGCGGCTGTCGAACGGCTTGGGCGCGTTGAGATCGACCGTCGCACCCAGCGAACCTTCCTCCACATCGGCCGATGGCGTCTTGCGCACGGCGAGCGACGAGAAGATCTCAGTCGGAAATACGTTGAAGTCGAAGCTGCGGCCGTTGTTGCCGGCACCGTAGATGTCGGAGCTGCCCGTCTGAGACGTGCCCTCCATGCCGTTGATCCGGACGCGGGTGAAGGCGGCGCCGAGGCCGCGCACCGAGATGTTGCGACCCTCGCCGCCGTCGCCGCGGGCGAGCGCGACGCCCGGCACGCGCTGCATCGATTCGGCGAGATTGCTGTCCGGGAACTTGCCGATATCCTCCGCAACGATGCTGTCGATGGCGGCGGTTTCGTTGCGCTTGGCGTTGATCGCGCTGCTGAGTGAGGCGCGGAAACCGGTGACGATGATGTCCGGCGCGCCCTGTTCGCTCGCATCAGCGCTGGCGGCGGAATTCTCCGGTGGCACCTGCGGCACTTCCTGTGTCGAGGTCGGCGGCGCGGCAGTTTGAGCCTGTGCCTGCGTCGCCAAAGCGATCGCAATCGCAACGAGTGCGGGGCGCAGCATCAGCGCCTGGCGGTTCCCAATCATCCCCTCATTCTCCCGTATCGCCGCCGTTTTTGCGGCTGACGTCACAAATTTGCGCGCTGGATCAACTTGGCGCAAGGAAAATGTTGCAAGAACATTTCACATGTTGGTACGGTATGGGAATGTCGGTAAGTGTGACTTGACCGCAACGGTCGGGTCCGATGGACGCGGGAGAGAGTGATGACCCGATACCGCTTGGCGACGATACTCGTCCTGGCGACCGTGCTTTCGGCATTGCCGGCAGGAGTCGCCGCGATCCAATCCGGCGCGAGCATCGGCGTGCATCCGCGACTGCCGCCGCCCTATGCAACCCGGTCGGTCCGCAACACTCCGGAGACGACCGCTTTCCATCCCGGTGCGGCGGTCAAGGCGGCGCCGGGCCTGACGGTTGGGCGGTTCGCGGAAGGGCTGGATTCGCCCCGCAACGCCATTGTGCTGCCCAATGGCGACGTGCTGGTCGCCGAAGCGCAGACCGAGCGCAAGAACGAGGACCCGTCCTATCGCGGGCAGGGGCGCAACCGCATCCTGCTGCTGCGCGATACCGACGGCGATGGCCGTGCCGATCGCAAGACCGTGTTCCTTTCCGGCCTGCACCAGCCCTATGGCATGGCCCTGATCGGGAGCCGGCTGTACGTCGCCAACGCCGATGGCGTGTTCTGGACGCCCTATCGGGCCGGGCAGACGGAGGTCGCGGCCGAGGCGCCGCGCGCCATGGTCACGCGCTTCGACCCCACCGGCTACAACAATCACTGGACGCGCAACCTGCTCGCCAGTCGGGACGGGCGGACGCTGTACGTCGCGGTCGGATCGGCGAGCAACGCCGGCGAATATGGCATGGCGAAGGAGCAGCGACGTGCCGCTATCCTCGCGATCGATCTTGCGACCGGGCGGGAACGGATCTTCGCCGACGGTATCCGGAACCCCGTCGGCATGGCGATCGAACCGGCGCGTGGTCGCCTGTGGACCGCCGTCAACGAACGGGACGAACTGGGCGACGATCTGGTCCCCGACTATATCACCGCGGTGCGCGACGGCGGTTTCTATGGCTGGCCGTACAGCTATTGGGGCAAGCATCCCGATCCGCGACTGAACGGGCAGCGGCCCGATCTGGTCGAGCGGGCGATCACGCCCGACTTCGCCGTGGGCGCCCATGCCGCGGCGCTGGGCATCGCCTTCGGCCGGTCGACCGCGTTGCCGGCGCACTATCGCGACGGTGCCTTCGTCGCCCGCCACGGTTCGTGGAACCGGTCGCGGTTGATGGGATATGACGTGGTCTTCGTGCCGTTCCGCGACGGCAGGGCGGTAGGACCGATGGAGCCGGTGCTGACCGGCTTCAGCGATGGTCCCGGCCACGTCCACGGTCGTCCCCGCGCGCTGGCGGTCGCGCGGGACGGCGCGCTGCTC
>JAEWJQ010000405.1 GCA_023386515.1 Pseudomonadota bacterium
ACGTACAGCTTGACCGGCGATCCGGGCTGGCGTCGCGCCTGGGTGGCGCGGTTGAACGGGCTCTTGCCGTAATCCTTGCCGCCGACCATCGCGACGACGCGGCCGTCGGGACGCATCGCGACGATCGCCGCCTGCGCCTGGCGCAGACCCGCCTGGCGGATGACGCGCTCCGCCGTCTTCTGCAGCCGGAGGTCGAGCGTCGTCTTGACCGTCGCCTCGCTCTTCACCGCGCCGGCGCGATCGCGCGCCTCGGGCAGCACCCAGTCGGCGAAATAGGTGCCGCTGGGCAATTGCTCCGCGCGGCTGGACAGCACGCGCTGCGGCTGCACCGCCGCGGCCTCGGCCTTGGTCAGGAAGCCGGCGTCGGCCATCGCCGCGACGACCACCATCTCGCGCTTCCTCGCCCCGGCGAGGTTGCTCGTCGGCGCGAGCCGCGACGGCGCCTTGACCAGACCGGCGAGCATCGCCGCCTGGCCGATGTTCATGTCCTCCGGCTTGCGGCCGAAATAATGTTTCGACGCCGCGGTCAGGCCGTAGACGTTGTCGCCGAAATAGACGTTCGACAGGTAGCGCGACAGGATCTGGTCCTTGGTCAGCCATGCCTCCAGCCAGAAGGAGATCATGACCTCGCGGATCTTGCGTGTCGCGGTGCGATCGGAATCGAGGAAGGCGTTCTTCGCCAGCTGCTGGGTGATCGTGCTGCCGCCCTCGCGCACCCCGCCCGAGCCGACATTGTGGACGAAGGCGCGCAGGATGCCGCGCGGATCGATGCCCCAATGGCTGTAGAAGCGGCGATCCTCGCTCGCCAGGAACGCCTGGGTGACGTGCTTGGGCAGCTTGGCCGCATCGACCGGCGCGCCGATGATCGCGCCGCGCCGCGCGATCGGCGTGTCATCGTCCGCGGTCAGGGTGATCGACGGCGGCGTCGGGGGCTGCAGCGACTTGGACAGAGGTGCGGTCAGCGCCAGCCAGCCCACCGCCACCACGAACAGAACGATGAACGCCGCGAGCCCGCGCACCAGCCAGCGGCCGATGCCGCGGTCGCGGCGCACCGGTGGCTCGACGGGAGCGACGAAGGATTCGCCGAAATGCCGATCCCAGCCATCGGTATCGCGCGGCGGAGGCGGAGATGAGGGCGGCAGGTCGTCCAGCGCATAACGCTGGCCGATCGCGCTGCGGCGCGGAGGGTCGACGGGGTCTTGACGCATCGGCTCGTCCCAGCGGTCAGCCATGAGGTGTATTACTATCCTAAAGCGGCTTAAGGCAAGGGGTTCGCGCCGTTAACCGTGGCGCATTTACCGTGACGGCGGCGCGAAGGCCAGAGCGGGACGCTGGCGCCGCGACGGCGGCCACGCTATCTGCTCGGCCCATGGCCTCTTCTTCCCCGCTCGTCGTCGGCATCGGCGGCACGGTCGGCAGCGTCTCGTCGACCGAGCGCGCGCTCCGCATCGCGCTCGACGCGGCCGCGCGCGAGGGCTTCGCGACGCAGATGTTCGGCGGTGCCGATCTCGTTCGCCTGCCGCTTTACGATCCGCGCGCGACGGCGCGCACACCGGACGAGATGGCGTTCGTCGACGCGGTGCGGCGCGCTTCGGCGGTGATCATCGCCAGTCCCGGTTATCACGGTTCGATCAGCGGCGTGGTCAAGAACGCGCTCGACCTGCTCGAGGAAACGGCGCGGGACGCGCGGCCGTATCTCGCCGACATGCCGGTCGGGCTGATCGCCACCGCTTATGGCTGGCAGGCGACGGGATCGACGATCGCGGCGCTGCGCTCGATCGTCCATGCGCTGCGTGGCTGGCCGACGCCCTTCGCCGCGGCGATCAACACGCAGGTCACCAAATTCGACGAAGAGGGCGGCGCAAGCGATCCGGCGGTGGTCGAGCAGCTCAGCCTGATCGGCCGGCAGGTCGCCCGCTTTGCCCCACTGGCGACCGCCTGATCGCCTGCGGCTAGCGGGACCGGAGTTCAGGCCAGCGCCACCGCGTCGTGGCGCTCCTCGCCGAGCAGCCCCTGCCGCTTGGCGACGATCGTCGGAATCAGCGCCTGTCCGGCGACATTGACCGCGGTCCGCCCCATGTCGAGGATCGGATCGATCGCCAGCAACAGCCCCGCGCCCTCCAGCGGCAGGCCGAGCGTCGACAGCGTCAGCGTCAGCATGACCAGCGCGCCGGTCAGCCCCGCGGTCGCCGCCGAGCCGAGCACCGACACCAGCACGATCAGCAGATAGTCCACGCCGTGCAGCGGAATGCCGTAATATTGCGCGACGAACAGCGCCGCGATCGCCGGGTAGATGGCGGCGCAGCCGTCCATCTTGGTCGTCGCGGCGAAGGGGACGGCGAAGGCGGCGTAGCTGCGCGGCACGCCCAGCCGCTGCTCGACCACCTCTTCGGTGACCGGCAGGGTCGCGATGGAGGAGCGCGAGACGAAGCCCAATTGGATCGCTGGCCAGGCGGCGGCGAAGAAGCGCCGCGGGCTGATGCCGTTGGCCAGCATCAGCAGCGGGTAGACGACGAACAGGACGAGCGCGAGACCGATGTAGACGGCGACCGCGAAGGTGCCGAGCGCCGACAGCGACTGCCAGCCATAGCGCACCACCGCGCTGCCGAGCAGCGCGCCGGTGCCGATCGGCGTCAGCCGCACCACCCAGCGCAGGATGCGCCGGAAGATCGCCAGGGCCGAAGCGTTGAAGGCGAGGAACGGCGCCCCCGGCTCGCCGACGCGCACCGCGGCGACGCCGATCGCGACCGCGGCGACGATCAGCTGCAGGACGTTGAACGACAATCTGGTCGTCGCGGTGCCGCCCTCGCCAACCGAGGTCGATGCCTCCAGCGCGAAGATGTTGACCGGCACCAGCCCGCGCAGAAAGTCGAGCCACGACCCCGCCGTGTCCGGCCGTACCGCCGCCGCCGCGCTGACCCCGGCATGCGCGCCGGGCTGCAGCACGGTGCCGAGCGTCAGGCCGATGCTGACCGCGATCAGCGCGCTGATCCCGAACCACAGGAACGTCCCCGCCACCAGCCGCGCGGCATTGTTGAGATCGCGCAGCGCGGCGATGGACGCGACGATGGCGGTGAAGACCAAAGGCACCA
>JAEWJQ010000144.1 GCA_023386515.1 Pseudomonadota bacterium
CGCGCCCTCGGCCGGCGGCGTGCCCAGCGGCAGGAACAGCCGGCGGCGCTGCGCCGGCGTCGCATTGGCGGCGATCGCATCGGCGGAAAGCGAGAAGCCGGTCGCCGCTTCCTCCGCGCCGTCGGCATGGACGATCAGATAGGTGCCGCCGCGCCCGACCTCGCGCGCCGCCCCGGCGACGAACAGCGAGAAGCCGAGCCAGGACTGATATTCGAACCCATGCCGCTCGGTCGGATCGAGCGTCATCGCGACGCGATCGCCGACGCCGGATGCGATCGCCGTCAGCGCATCGAGGCGGCTGGCCAGCGCCCCCTGCCCGTCGAAGGCACGGAGCCGCTCGATCGCGGTGGCGAATGGCCCCGCCGCCCCGATCAGCGGCAGATAGGCCGGCGCCAGCTGCATCACCGCGCCGGCATCCTTGGCGTCCAGAGCCGCGCGCAACGGCTCGACCCGTTCCGGCGCGACCGGCAACGGCCCGGCGGCCAATGTCGCGACCAGATCGGGCAGGGTGAAGTCGATCGACAGGCCCGCCGCACCGGCGGCATCGAGCGCCTCCACCGCGACGGCGACGACCTCCTGCGCGGCGGCGACCGAATCGAGGCCGATCAGCTCGCAGCCGAGCTGGCGCCATTCACGCGAGGGCGACAATTGATCGGCGCGCAGCCGCAGGACCGGGCCGGCATAGGACAGGCGCACCGGACGCGGGTGATGGCCCATCCGCGTCGCCGCGATCCGCGCGACCTGGGCGGTGATGTCGGGCCGGATCGCCAGCGTGTGCTGCGACACGGGATCGACGAAACGCACCGCGTCGATCAGCGCCCCGTCCTTCAGCCGCGACGACAGGCCGTCGGCATATTCGGCGAGCGGCGGATCGGCGCGTTCATAGCCGTGGCGGCGCGCCGCCTCCAGCACGCGGGCTTCCACCGCGGCGGCGGCATCCGCATGGGGCGGCAAGCGGTCGTGGAATCCTTCGGGAAGCAGGCCGGTCGTCATCATGGCTGGCGCGATAGCCGGGTTGCGGCCGGGGCGCCACTGGCGCGGAAAGTCTCGAAGGTCGCACCCTTAAGAGTGCGCGGGACGTTCTGACGGGCGGACGCCGTCGCACGGCGACCGTCACCGTGACGGCCGGAAAGTCTCGAAGGTCGCACCCGGAAGGGGTGCACGGGACATTTGGATGGCGCAGCCCGGGCGGTCTTCGCCGGTGACGGTCTGAAAGTCTCGAAGGTCGCACGCAAGCGTGGAGTTTCGGAGCTGAGAAAGAGCCGCGGGCGTTCCGGCCCACCCTCCCCCTTTCAGCGGCTTCGCCGCCTCGTCCCTCTCCCGGTAGGAGAGGGACATGGGAGGGTGAGTCGGAGCACCCGGCGGCCAGGCTAGCCTTCGTCGCCGTTGTAGGACAGCGTCAGAACGACAGGCCCATGGCGGTCTTCACGCCCGGCAGCGCCTTGACCGTGGCGAGCAGGTCGCCGTCGACCGGCTCGTCGACCGAGAGCAGCAGCACCGCCTCGCCGCCCGCCTGACGCCGGCCGAGGTGGAAGGTGCCGATATTGACCCCCGCCTCGCCCAAAGTCGTGCCGAGCCGGCCGATGAAGCCCGGTGCGTCCTCGTTGACGACGTAGAGCATCGGACCGGCCAGATCGGCCACGACCTTGATGCCGAACAGTTCGACGAGGCGCGGTGCCTGGTCGCCAAACAAGGTGCCGGCGACCGAGCGCTCGCCGTCCGCCGTCTTCACCGAAACGCGCAGCAAAGTGTGATAATCGCCCTCGCGCTCGGTGCGGACCTCGCGTACCTCGACGCCGCGATCCTTCGCGAGGAAGGGCGCGTTGACCATGTTCACCGTGTCGGTCTGGTTGCGCAGGAAGCCGGCGAGCACCGCGCTGACGATCGGCTTGGCGTTGAGCTCCGCCGCCGCACCCTCGGTATGGATCGAGATGCGGGCGATTGCGCCGGTGGTCAGCTGGCCGACGAGGCTGCCGAGCTTTTCGGCGAGCGCCATGTACGGCTTGAGCTTGGGGGCTTCCTCGGCGGACAGGCTCGGCACGTTCAGCGCGTTGGTGACGCCGCCAGAAACGAGATAGTCGGCCATCTGCTCGGCGACATGGATCGCGACATTGACCTGCGCTTCCGTGGTCGAGGCGCCGAGATGCGGGGTCGAGACGAAATTGGGCGTGCCGAACAGCGGCGAAGCCTTGGCCGGCTCCTCGACGAAAACGTCGAGCGCGGCACCGGCGATATGGCCGCTGTCGAGCCCTGCCTTGAGCGCCGCCTCGTCGATCAGGCCGCCGCGCGCGCAGTTGATGATGCGCACGCCCTTCTTGGTCTTGGCCAGATTCTCGGCCGACAGGATGTTGCGGGTCTGGTCGGTCAGCGGCGTGTGCAGCGTGATGAAGTCGGCGCGGGCGAGCAGCTCGTCGAGCGTCACCTTCTCGACGCCCATCTCGACGGCGCGTTCGGGCGTGAGGAACGGATCGAAGGCGACGACCTTCATCTTGAGGCCGCGCGCGCGATCGGCGACGATCGAGCCGATGTTGCCGGCCCCGATCAGGCCGAGCGTCTTGGCGGTCAGCTCGACGCCCATGAAGCGGTTCTTCTCCCACTTGCCCGCCTGGGTCGAGGCGTCCGCCTCCGGCAGCTGGCGGGCGAGCGCGAACATCAGCGCGATGGCGTGTTCGGCCGTCGTGATCGAATTGCCGAACGGCGTATTCATCACGATGATGCCCTTGGCGGTGGCGGCCGGGATCTCGACATTATCGACGCCGATGCCGGCGCGGCCGATCACCTTCAACTTCGTCGCCTTGTCGATGATCTTCGCGGTCGCCTTCGTCGCAGAGCGGATCGCAAGGCCGTCATAGTTGCCGATGATCTCGGCAAGCTTGTCCTTGTCCTTGCCGAGATTGGGCTGGAAATCGACCTCGACGCCGCGATCCTTGAAGATCTGCACCGCAGCCGGAGAGAGCGCATCGGAAATGAGAACTTTGGGTTTCGACATGAGAATGATCCGCTAG
>JAEWJQ010000412.1 GCA_023386515.1 Pseudomonadota bacterium
CGACGCCATCCCCGGCTTTCTCGAACGAATCCGGGCACTGTTCGACAGCTATGACGCGCGCTTCACCGTGGCCGAGGTCGGCGGCGCCGACAGCGACCGCGAGATGAAGCTGTTCACCGCAGAGGGACGTCGGCTCAACAGCGCCTATGGCTTCGACTTCCTCTATGCCGAGGCGCTGACTCCGTCGGTGGTCGCCGAGGCGGTGGCGAAATGGCCGGAGGCCGACGGCCAGGGCTGGCCGAGCTGGGCGTTCGAGAACCATGATGCGCCGCGCGCCATCTCGCGCTGGACGGCGCCGGAGCAGGCGCATGCCTTTGCGCGCATGAAGATGCTGCTGCTCGCCTCGCTGCGCGGCAACATCTTTCTCTATTACGGCGAAGAGCTCGGCCTGACCCAGGTCGACGTGCCGTTCGAGCAACTGCAGGACCCGGAGGCGATCGCGAACTGGCCGCGAACCCTGTCGCGCGACGGCGCACGCACGCCGATGCCATGGGCCGCCGATGCACCGGGCCTCGGCTTTTCCACCGCGACGCCATGGCTGCCGATCGGTTCGGACCACGCCAGCCTTGCGGTCGACCGGCAGGAGCGCGACCCGCATGCGCTGCTGCACTGGACGCGGGACGTGCTCGCCTTCCGCAAGGCGCATCCCGCGCTGCTCACCGGTGACATCCGCGTCGTCGAGGCGGGCGAGGCGATGCTCGCGCTGGAGCGGCGCGGCGAGGGTGAGACGCTGCTCTGCGTCTTCAACCTGTCGCCCGAGCCGCAGCGCTGGGCGCCGGCCGACCCCGATCGCTGGCGGCCGCTGCGCGAATCCGCGACACAGGGCTGGCATTTCGACGGATATGGCGCATTGATCGCGCAAAGCATTGGAGAGGCATGATGAACCCCTGGACATTCGGCGCCGCTATGGCGTTGGCACTGACCGCCACGGCGGGCCATGCCCAGACCGATCCCAATGCGGTGGCGCAGATCCCGACCAGTCAGTTCAAGCCGGTCGCCACCGCCACCTCGCCGAACGGCAGGATCGCGCTGACCATCGCCTTCGACAATGACGGGCGCCCGACCTATGCCGTGACCCGCAACGGCAAGGCGATCCTCAACCCCAGCCGGCTCGGTATCATGTTCACCGACGCGCCCAAGATCGAGCGCAACGTCGAACTGATCGGCCAGTCCAAGGCGTCGTCGGACGGCAGCTGGAATCAGCCTTATGGCGAGTGGAAGACGATCCGCGACCGCCACAACGAGCTGACCCTGCGCTTTCGCGAGAAGACGGGCCTCAAGCGCGAGATGGACGTCGTCTTCCGCCTGTTCGATGACGGCATCGGCTTCCGCTACAGTTTCCCCGACCAGCCCAATCTGCACATTGCCAACATCGCCGACGAACTGACCGAATTCGCCTTCGCGCAGGGCGGCACGGCGTGGTGGAAGCCGGCCTATCAGTGGAACCGCGAGGAATATCTCTACAACAAGACGCCGCTCGATGCGGTCGGCACCGCGCAGACGGTGATGACGCTGAAGCTCGCCGACGGCACCCATGCCGCGCTGCACGAGGCGGCGCTGGTCGACTATGCGGCGATGAACCTTGCCCGCTCGGAAGGAAACACGCTGAAGGCGTCGCTGACCCCCGGCGCCGGTGCGCCGAAGGTGACGCGCACCGCGCCCTTCGCCTCGCCGTGGCGGACGATGATTCTGTCCGACGACGCGCCTGGCCTGTACATGAGCCACATCGAACTGAACCTCAACGAGCCCAACAAGCTGGGCGACGTCAGCTGGATCAAGCCGGCCAAGTTCGTCGGCGTGTGGTGGAAGATGATCAAGGGCGACTGGACCTGGGCGACCGGGCCGCAGCACGGCGCGACCACCGCCAACGTCAAGACGTACATCGACTTCGCCGCCGCCAACAAGATTCCCGGCGTGCTGGTCGAGGGCTGGAACGTCGGCTGGGACGGCGACTGGTTCGGCAACGGCAATGCGATGCAGTTCGACACGCCGACCCCGGATTTCGACGCGGCGGAGCTGACCCGTTATGCCAAGGCGAAGGGCGTCCACCTGATCGGTCACAACGAGACCGGCGGTTCGGCGAGCCATTATGACGCGCAGCTCGACCGCGCGTTCGGCTACGCGCGCGATCACGGCATCCCGGTGGTGAAGACCGGCTACGTCACCGACGCCGGCCAGATCGAGCGTGTCGATCCGGACGGCACGAAGAAGCGCGAATGGCACGAGGGCCAGTGGATGGTGAACCACTATCTGCGCGTCGTGCAGACCGCCGCCAAGTACAAGGTCGGCATCGACAGCCACGAACCGGTCAAGGACACCGGCCTGCGCCGCACCTATCCCAACTGGCTGAGCCGCGAGGGCGGCCGCGGCATGGAATATAACGCCTGGCCGGGCAAGAACCCGCCCAACCACGAAGCCAACATGTTCTTCACGCAATGGCTCGGCGGGCCGATGGACTTCACCCCCGGCATGCTCAGCCTGACCGGGCAGGGCGGCAGCGCGCTGATGTCGACCGAGGCGAAGCAGCTGGCGCTCTACGTCGTCATCTATTCGCCGGTGCAGATGGCGGCCGACACGCCGGAGAATTACGCCAAGCATATGGACGCCTTCCAGTTCATCCGCGACGTGCCGGTCGACTGGTCGGACACGCGCGTGCTGAACGGCGAGGTCGGCGACTATGTCACGGTGGCGCGCAAGGATGCGGCGAGCAACGACTGGTATCTCGGCAGCATCACCAACGAGTCTGGCCGGACGCTGACCGTGCCGCTCGACTTCCTCGACGGCGGCAAAAGCTACACCGCCGAAATCTATCGCGACGGCGACGGTGCGGACTATCGCACCGAGGCGCGCCACGCGATCGCCATCGAGAAGCGGCCCGTGAAGAAGGGCGACACGCTGACGCTCACCCTCGCCCCCGGCGGCGGCCAGGCGATCCGCTTCGTCGCAGCCGGCAAGGGGCGGCGTTGAGGTCGATCGCCCCCTCTCACGAAACGTCATCCCCGCTGAGGCGGGGATCCAGATGCGCGGACGTCACGGCCGGAAGTGCGGCGTCAGCGTCTCTGGATTCCCGACTGCGCGGGAATGACGGGGAAGTGGACGTGCCCGTTGCTTTCCGCCTGCGGCCTACCCCCCGCTCCCCGGCCCAGCGCCACTGTCTTTCCCACGCGCCGACCCGCCTGTCCTGCCTCGATCCGTCATCCCCGCGCAGGCGGGGATCCAGATGCGCGGACGTCACGGCCGGAAGCGCAGTGTCAGCATCTCTGGATTCCCGCCGGCGCGGGAATGACGGGGGAGGGCGGGGGTGACCGTCACGGCCACCACCTCCGCCCCCAATGTCGCGATCGTCGGCGGCGGCACCGCCGGCTGGATGGCGGCCTGCCTGATGGCCAAGGCTTGGTCCGACGCCGCCATCACCCTGGTCGAATCCCCCGATGTCGGCATCGTCGGCGTGGGCGAGGGCTCGACGCCGCAGCTGAAGGCGCTGTTCGACGGCCTCGGCATTGCGGAGGCCGAGTGGATGCCCGCCGCCGATGCGACCTACAAGGTCGGCATCGCCTTCCACGGCTGGGGCGATGCGGGCAGCGCCTACTTCCATCCCTTCGCCGGCGCGGTCGACCTCCACACCCAGCCCGCCTTCCACGCCAGTGCGCTCGCCCGACGGACCGGCGCCGACGTGCCCGCGCATCCCGATCGCTTCTTCCTCAACAGCCGCCTCGCCGCGGCGCAGCGCGCGCCCGTCGCATCGCCGAACTTCCCCTTTCCGGTCGGCTACGGCTACCATTTCGACGCGCACAAGGTCGGCGAGGTGCTGCGCGCCGAAGCGGTCCGCCGCGGCGTCCGCCATGTCCGCGCGCACGTCGCGGATGTCGAGGTCGGCACCGACGGCGACATCCTGCGTCTCGTCTTCGCCGGTGGCGACACGCTCGCCGCCGATCTGTTCGTCGACGCTAGCGGCTTTCGCGGCCTGCTGCTCCAGCAGACATTGGACGTGCCCTTCCGCCCCTTCGCCGAGAATCTGTTCAACGACCGCGCCGTGGTCATGCCAACGCCGCGTGGGCAGACGCTCGACGCCCATACCAGCGCCACCGCGCTGTCCGCCGGCTGGGCCTGGGCGATCCCGCTGACCGCACGCACCGGCAACGGCTATGTCTATGCCTCCTCCTACCTGTCGCCGGACGCGGCGGAGACGGAGCTGCGCCGCCACCTCAACCGGCTCGACGATCCGACGCCGGCACGCCATCTGACGATGAAGGTCGGCCGCGTCGAACGCAGCTGGGCGGCCAATTGCCTCGCCATCGGCCTGGCGCAGGGGTTCATCGAGCCGCTCGAGGCGACCGCGCTCCACCTCGTCCAGGCGACGGTGGAAGGCTTCATCCGCGCCTATGACGCGGGCGGCCGCTCGCCGCGCGATCGCGACGGCTTCAACGCGCGCATCGCCCGCCGCTACGAGGGGATCCGCGACTATATCGTCGCGCATTACCGCCTCAATCGCCGCACCGACACGCCCTATTGGCGCGACAATGCCGGGCATGACCGATTGTCCGACGATCTCAAGGCGATCATGACCGCCTGGTTCACCGGACGCGACGTCGCAGCCCTGGTCGAGAGCCGCGATCTCGCCGGCTATTATGCGCCGATGTCGTGGGAGGTGCTGTTCGCCGGCTACGGCACCTTCCCGCCCGCCGACCGCCTGCGCGCTGCGGCGTCGGTCGCCGACCTTGCCGGGATCGATGCGCTGCTCGACGGCTGCCTGCTCAATTTCCCGCCGCACGCGGCGGCGCTGAAGGACCCTGCATGACCGATACGTTCGCCCGCCGCCCGCGCCAGAGCTGGGCAGGGCTGTTCAACATCTCCTTCGGCTTCTTCGGCATCCAGATCGGCTTCGCGCTGCAGAACGCCAATATGAGCCGCATCTTCCAGTCGCTCGGCACCAGCCTCGACGATCTGCCGGCGCTATGGATCGCCGCGCCGCTCACCGGCCTGCTCGTCCAGCCGATCATCGGCCATATGAGCGACCGGACCTGGCTCGGCCGGCTCGGCCGGCGGCGGCCCTATTTCCTCGCCGGCGCGCTGCTCGCCGGCCTCGCGCTGTTCGTCATGCCGGAAAGCCCGTCGCTGCTCGTCGCGGCGTTGATGCTGTGGGTGCTCGACGCCTCGCTCAACATCTCGATGGAGCCGTTCCGCGCCTTCGTCGGCGATATGCTCGACCGCGACCAGCACGCCGCCGGCTATGCGGTGCAGACCGCCTTCATCGGCGCGGGCGCGGTGTTCGGCTCGATCTTCCCCTGGTTGCTCGAACATCTCGGCGTCTCCAACCAGGCGGCGGCGGGCGGCATCCCGGACACGGTGCGCTTCGCCTTCTGGTTCGGCGGCGCGGCGCTGGTCCTCGCGGTGCTGTGGACGGTGCTGACCACCCGCGAATATGCCCCCGAGGAGATGGCGCGCTTCCACGGCGCCGCCGATCCCGACGAGGCGGATCACGTCGTCCGCACCCTCGCCGCGCGCAATCCGCTCGCCAGCCTGCGCTGGATCGCCGCCGGCGCGCTCATCGTCGCGATCGTCGCGACGCAGCGGCTCGAGAAGGAGGTCTATGTCCTCGGCGGCCTGTTCGTCGCCTACGGCCTTGCCGGCATGATCGCGGTGGCGCGCGCGAAGGCGGGGCGCAGCCCCGGCCTGCTCGGCCATATCGTCGGCGATTTCGCCGGCATGCCATTGCTGATGAAGCGGCTGGCGGTGGCGCAGTTCTTCAGCTGGTCGGCGCTGTTCATCATGTGGATCAACACCACGCCGATCGTCGCCGGCCGCTTCTTCGGCGCCCCCGATGCGGCAAGCCCGCTCTATCAGGAAGGGGCCAATTGGGTCGACGTGCTGTTCGCCGCCTATAACGGCATCGCCGCGGTCGCCGCGCTGACCCTGCTGCCGCTGCTGTCGCGGCACATCGGCCAGGCGCGCACCCATATCGTCGGCTTGCTGTGTGGGGCCGCGGGCTTCGCCAGTTTCTTCCTGGTGACCGACCCCAAATGGCTGCTCGCCAGCGAGATCGGCATCGGCATCGCCTGGGCATCGATCCTCGCCATGCCTTATGCGATCCTCGCCTCCAGCCTGCCGCAGCGCAAGCTCGGCATCTACATGGGCCTGTTCAACGTCTTCGTCGTCGTGCCGCAATTGCTGGTCGCGACGGTGATGGGCTCGATCACCAAGCACTTCTTCCCGACCGCGCCGATCTGGACCCTGGTCTTCGCCGCCGGCGCGCTGCTGCTTGCCGCGCTGGCGATGACGCGGGTGGAGACCAGCCGCTAGGCTATCGGCATCGAGCGAGGAAGCGGAATGGGCCGGCGCAGCGCGGTCCTGCACCGGTCCTGCACATCATCCCCATCGACCGGTGACGGCGCCACCGGCACGCGCTGAACGCCGCGCCCTCATTACCGCACGATCCCGCCCCTTCGACGGAGCATCGTGCCTTGCCC
>JAEWJQ010000003.1 GCA_023386515.1 Pseudomonadota bacterium
CCGCGCACCGAGCGGCCCCTGGGCCCCGGGCGGGCGCCGGGATGACGAACAGGATAACGGCGGGATGGCTCACGCCGCCGCCATGCCCGGCTTCAGCACGATCTTCGTCACCTCGTTCTGCTGGTCGTGGAACATCTTGTAGCCCTTGGGCGCGTCCTCGAGCGGCATGCGGTGCGAGATCAGGAACTCGGTGTCGATCTTGCCCTCCATGATCGCGTTGAGCAGCGCGGGCATGTAGTGCTGGACGTGAGTCTGGCCGGTCTTGAGCGTCAGCCCCTTCTCCATGAAGGCGCCGAGCGGAAATTTGTCGACGAAGCCGCCATAGACCGCCGGCATCGACACCCGCCCGCCCTTGCGACAGGCGATGATCGCCTGGCGGATCGAGTGCGGCCGGTCGGTGCCGAGGAAGGTCGACGCCTTGATCTGGTCGATGACGTTGTCGACGAACAGCCCGTGCGCCTCCAGCCCGACGGCGTCGATCACCGCGTCGGGGCCGATCCCGCCCGTCATCTCCATCAGCGCCTCGTAGGTGGCGCTTTCCTCGAAGTTGATCGTCTCTGCGCCGAAACGCTTGGCGAGTTCCAGCCGGTGCGGGAAATGGTCGATGGCGATGACCCGCTCGGCGCCCATCAGGAAGGCGGACTGGACGGCGAACAGGCCGACCGGGCCGCAGCCCCAGACCGCGACGGTGTCGCCCGGCTCGATCTGCGCATATTCCGCCGCCTGCCAACCGGTCGGCAGGATGTCGGAGAGGAACAGCACCTTGTCGTCGTCGACCCCATCGGGGACCACGATGGGGCCGACGTCGCTGAACGGCACGCGGACATATTCCGCCTGTCCCCCGGCATAGCCGCCGGTCATGTGGCTATAGCCGAACAGGCCCGACATCTCCTGCCCGTACAGGGACATGGCGATGTCCTGATTGTCGGCGGGCAGGCCGTTCGGGCAGGCCGAATACTGGTGCTTGTTGCAATGGTAGCAGCTGCCGCACGAGATGGTGAACGGCACGACGACACGCTGGCCCTTCTTCAGCGTCGACTTGGCACCGACCTCGACCACTTCGCCCATGAACTCATGGCCGAGCACGTCGCCCGCCTGCATCGTCGGGATGTAACCGTCGTACAGATGCAGGTCCGATCCGCAGATCGCGGTCGACGTCACCTTGATGATGCAGTCGCGCGGATTGACGATCTCCGGATCGTCCACCGTGTCCATGCGGACGTCGTGCTTGCCGTGCCAAGCCAGCGCTCTCACAGGCCCATCTCCTCGAACTGCTTGGGATTCATCGCGGGGGTCGCGATCTCGCCGGTTTCCATCAACTGCTTGAAGCGCCGCAGATCGCGACGGGCCTGGATCGCCGGTTCGCGCTGGAACATCTTGGCGATCACCTTGCCGATGATACCGCCGGGCGGGTCATAGGCGATCGTCGCGGTGACCACCGTGCCGCGCGCACCGGCGTCGCGGAACTCGACGCGGCCGCTGTTGGCGACGTCGGCGCCCGGCTCGGAGGTCCATTCGATGAAATGGTTCTGCTCCTCGGCGGTGATGCGCGCGTCCCATTCGACGGTGGAGCCGCCTGGCGCCTTGACCACCCAGTGCGATCGCTGCGCGTCGCCGACGGTGATCGACACGACATTTTCCATGAAGCTCGGCAGGTTCTGGAAGTCGCGAAAATAGCCGTAGACCTCCGCCAGCGGGCGATTGATCGTCACGGCGCGGCCGACCACCGACGAGCCCTTGCCCTCGACCAGCGCGTCGGTCGCGGCGTCGGCGGCATGGGCCTGTTTGGAGGCGGACAGCGGCGCGTCGTCGCTTAGGCCTTCGCGGGCGTCGGACATCGGCATCTCCTCTTGTCGAATGCCCGCCCAACCGCCGCCACGGTCGCCCGTTCCAACCGTTACACCCCTGAATTAAAACAGATAAATATGAATTTTGGACCGCAAGCGACCGATCTGCAGGGCGGCGCGTTGCAGCGGGGCACTCGACAGGAGACGATCATGCCCGACCATCAGCCGATCACCGACGCGCTCATCGACAATCCGCAGCGCGCGGCGATGCAGCCGCAGGACACCACCGGCGAAACGCCCCTCGCCGCGCAGGGGCACGAAGACGGCGCGAAGCCGGCCGCCCCTCAGAATTCGGTCACGTCGGACAAGGATGCCGGCACGCTTCACGACCAGCTCACCGAGGATCTGTCGGTGCAAGGCGGCGAATAAGCGGCCGGATGCGACACCCCGACCAACCGAACGGGCCAAGCATCCACACGAGCATTGCCCCGGCGAACGCCGGGGCTCAGGTGGGAAGTCCTGGGCAAAGGAGTACACCCACATAGCTGCCTCCCGACTTGGGCCTGACCTTCGCCAGGTAGCGCTGCCCTAAGCCCCGGCCTCCGCCGGGCAAGCGCTGCCAGAGCCGGCGACGATGTACTCTCGACGCCGAGATCAAGGCGGATCGAAAAACCGCACTGTCCTACACGCGCTCGTGCCGCTACGCCGTTTGAAGCGCTCACCCGCTTCTTTCTCATCTTGTAATTTATTGTCGCGACAGGAGCGCCGTACGCAACGTTCAGGCGACAATTTTGTCAAGACTCGCGCGCGCCGATGGGCCATCCGTCGTTCTCGACGCCATGCCACTGATTGCTTCGATGTCGGAATATGGTGGAAGGGGCTGGATTCGAACCAGCGTACACTTGCGTGGGCAGATTTACAGTCTGCTGCCTTTAACCACTCGGCCACCCTTCCGGGGTGTCGCTTCCCTCGAAGCGGAGGCGGCCTATTGGCGAAGCGAAACGCCCCTGTCAACGGCATGCTTGCATCGTCCAGCAGCGGACCCTAGCACCCTCGCCAACGAAACACCCGGGGGGAATATCATGCGTCACCTGCTGTTTGCCGTGTCCGCCGTCGCGCTCGCCAGCGCCGCCACCGCGCAGGATCGCGGCGCGGTCAACGCGATCATCGATCAGGGTACCAACCACAGCGAGGTGATGCCGATCGCGCAGCATCTGTCGGATGTGATCGGCCCGCGCCTGACCAACTCGCCGGCGATGCGCCGGGCGGAGGACTGGACCCAGGCCAAGTTCCGCGAATGGGGGCTGAAGAATGTCCATAAGGAAGGCTTCGCCTTCGGCCGCGGCTGGTCGATCGAGCGGGCCAGCGTCCGCATGGTGACCCCGCGCGCGGTGCAACTGACCGCCATTCCAGTCGCCTGGACGCCGGCGACCAACGGCACGATCACCGCGCCTGTCGTCGTCGCCCCGATCGGCAACGAACGCGACTTCGCGAAATATCACGGCCAGCTGGCAGGCAAGATCGTCATGGTCACCCTGCCGCGCGCCGCGGGCGATGCGACCGACGCGCCGTTCAAGCGCCTGTCCGGCGAGGACATAGGCAAGCTCGACCAGTTCCAGCAGCCGAACTACGATCCCGCCGCGACCGACCGCCGACTGAAGCGGCTCGACTTCACCAAGAAGCTCGACGCCTTCCTGAAGAGCGAGGGGGCGGTGGCGATCGCGACCATGGCCTATCGCGACGGCAAGCTGGTCTCCGGCGAAGGCTATCTGTTCGGCACCGGCGAAACGGCGTCGCTGCCCTCGGTACAGATCGCTCAGGAGGATTATCTGCGCCTCGCCCGGCTGGCGAAGGTCGGACCGGCGCCGACGCTGGAGATCACCAGCGACGTGCGCTTCGACGACAGCGACCAGCAGGCGTACAATGTCTTCGCCGAGATCCCCGGCACCGATCCCAAGGCCGGCTATGTCATGGCCGGCGCGCATCTCGACAGCTGGGTCGCCGGCGACGGTGCAGCCGACAATGGCGCGGGTTCGGCGGAGATCATGGAGGCGGCACGCATCCTCGCGGCGAGCGGCGTGCGCCCGAAGCGGACGATCCGCTTCGCCTTGTGGGCGGGAGAAGAACAGGGCCTGCTCGGCTCGATGGCCTATGTGCAGGCACATCTCGCGCGCCGCGGTGCACCGGGCGAGGCGATGCCGGCGGGCATGAAGGGCTTTTACGGCTTTTCCGATCGCTGGCCGATCACGCCGCTGCCGGGCTACAATGACCTCGCCGCCTATTTCAACATCGACAACGGCTCGGGCAAGCTGCGCGGCCTGTATGCGGAGAACAACCCGGCGGTGGTGCCGATCTTCCGCGAATGGCTGGCTCCCTATGCCGCGATGGGCGCGGGCAACGTCGTCGCGCGCCAGACCGGCGGCACCGACCACGTCTTCATGCAACAGGTCGGCGTGCCGGGCTTCCAGTTCATCCAGGACCCGCTGGATTACGGCAGCCGCATCCACCACAGCGCGATCGACACCTACGACCATCTGAAGGCGGAGGACATGCGCCAGGGATCGATCGTGCTCGCCGGCGTCTTGCTCTCCGCCGCCAATGCGGACAAGGCGCTGCCTCGCCCGCCGCTGCCGACCAGGCCGGTGGTCACCGACCCCTTTGCCTATAGCGACAATGATGACTGATCCTGCCTTTCCTCAACTGACGAGCGCCCGCTGATGGCGCGTCGTGGCCACCGTCCGTCGACCGGCACCGCCAACCGGCCCCGCTTTTGGGGTCGCCATGCGGTGACGGCGGCGCTCGCCAATCCGAACCGCATCGTGCGCAAGCTATGGGGCACGCGCGAGGCGCTCGCCGCGCTCGACCTGCCACCGGTGCTGCCGGTGACCTTCGCCGACGTCGCCGACCTCGGCCGGCTGGTGCCCGCCGATGCGCCGCATCAGGGCCTGGTCGCGGAGGTCGAGCCGCTCGAGGACATGTGGCTGGGCGACCTGCTGATCGAGGGACAGGACGACCAGCGCCCGCTCGTCGTGCTCGATCAGGTCACCGATCCGCACAATGTCGGTGCGATCCTGCGTTCGGCGGCGGCGTTCGATGCGCTCGGCATCGTCACGCAGGACCGGCACGCGCCGCCGGAAAGCGGCACCGTCGCCCGATCGGCATCGGGGGCGCTGGAGACGGTGCCGTGGGTCCGCGTCGTCAATCTCGCCCGTGCCCTGGAGGAGATTGCCGAGGCAGGCTTCTGGCGGATCGGCCTGACCGGCCACGCCAATCAGACGCTGGCTCAGGCGATGGGCAGCCAGCGCATCTGCATCGTGCTCGGCGCCGAGGGTGAAGGCATGCGCCAGAACACCGAGGCGCATTGCGACGAACTCGCCAAGCTGCCGATCAGCCACAAGGTCGAAAGCCTCAACGTCTCCAACGCCGCGGCGATCGCCCTCTACGCGGTGGCGGCGCGCTGATCGTGCGTAAGCGCCTCCCCCGTCGGAGGGGCTTGGCAACGTCTTACTCGTCCGCGCCGATCGTCACGCGCATCCCGTCCAGCGCCGGCCCGAACGGCAGCTGGCACGACAGCCGGCTGGTCGCGTCACGATCGTCGACGGAATCGAGCAGGTCGTTCTCGTCCTCGCTCATCGGCGGCAGCTTGTCGGCGAAGGCAGGGTCGACGTGGACGTGGCAGGTCGCGCACGAGCAGCAGCCGCCGCACAGCGCGAGGATCTCGTCGATGCCGCCGTCGCGGATCACTTCCATCACGGAAAGCCCCGTGTCGCCAGCGACTTCGCGTTCTTCCCCCGTGCGCGTGACGACGATAAGCTTGGCCATGATCTTCTCCAGAATTCGTGTTCGCGCCCTAGCCGCCCGCGCCGTCCGGGATCAAGCATGGGCCTGAGCGCCGATCAGTTACGCGATGCGCTCGATGCGCTCGGTGCGGTCGAGCCCGCCTTTGCCGAGGGGCTCGCCCGCGTCGGCTATCCCGCCCCGCGCATCCGCGCCCGCGGCTACGACACATTGCTGCGGACGATCCTCGGACAGCAGGTCAGCGTCCAGTCGGCCAATGCGGTCTATGCCAAGCTCGCCACGCTGGTTGGCAATCCCAGCGATCCGCATACCATCCTCGCCGCCAGCGACGAGACGCTGCGCGCCGCCGGCCTGTCGCGGCAGAAGGCATCCTATGCGCGCAGCCTCGCCGAAGAAGTGACGAGCGGTCGCCTCGACCTCGACGATCTGGCCGCCGATGACGAAGAGGCGATCGCGCAACTCGTCCGGATCAAGGGCATCGGCCGCTGGTCGGCGGAAATCTATCTCCTGTTCGCCGAGGGGCGTGCCGACATCTGGCCCGCCGGCGATCTCGCGGTGCAGGTCGAGATCGGCAAATTGCTCGGCCACGACACCCGTCCTTCCGAGAAGCTGGTGCGCGAGCTTGCCGAGGCGTGGCGTCCGCACCGGGGCGCGCTCGCCATCTTCACCTGGCATCATTATGGCGCAGGGCCCGACGTGGAGCTGAACAAGACGCCGGTCTGACCCGCATCGCGCAGACCGCCTAACATCGGCTGATCCTGTTCGATGTCAGAAGGTTATCTGCCCAGAACGGTCGCCCGACGGCGATCCGGCGGGAGCGGCGCGATGCGGATCCACCACCTCAACTGCGGCACGGACTGCCCGCTCGGGGGCGCCCTGTTCGACGGTCGCAGCCTCGGCCCGCTCGGCCGGATCGTCTGCCACTGCCTGTTGATCGAGACGGACGCGCACGGCCTGGTGCTGGTCGACACCGGCTATGGCCTGCGCGACGTGGCCCATCCGCACCGACACCCCCACCCCCGCATCACCCCGGCGTGGCGGGCGATGCTCAATATCCGACTCCACGAGCGGGAGACCGCGCGGCGCCAGATCGAGGCGCTCGGTTTCTGCGCCGACGATGTCCGGCACATTATCGCTACGCATCTCGATTTCGACCATGCCGGCGGGCTGGAGGATTTTCCGCAGGCGACGGTCCATGTCATGCAGCGGGAATATGACGATGCGACCGGGCCACGGGCCGGCTTCGTCGCCCGCCACCGCTGGCGTCCTGCACAGATCAACGAGGTGCAGCGCTGGCGCGGCTATGGCGCAAGGGGCGAACCTTGGTTCGGTTTCGACGCGGTCCGCGATCTGCACGGCTTGCCACCGGAAATCCTGTTGCTGCCCTTGCCCGGTCACACCTGGGGTCACGCCGGGGTGGCGGTCCGCGGCGACGACGGCCGATGGCTGCTTCATGCCGGCGACGCCTACTTCTATCGCGGCGAGATGCGCAGTGCGCAGCGGCGCTGCACCCCGGGGCTGCGGGCCTATCAACGGCTGATGGAGGTCGATCGGGTCGCCCGCCTGGCCAACCAACAGCGACTGCGGACGCTGTCGATCGAACGGCGCGACACGGTCACGATCACCTGCACCCACGATCCGGTCGAACTCGAACGCTTGCAGGCTGGCGACCCGCTGTAGAGCGATCAAGTATTGTTCCTCGGTCGGAACGCCCTCTACCGAAATCGTGCAGCCGTCACGGCCGGTGGCTTCCCAGCCAGTGTCAAAGTCACGATCCGCACCAGTGACGCCACTGATGCCAGCCGCCCCGCACTTGCATGGGGCGGATATTGCCCAATCTCCGGGCGGCGACCAAAAAAGTTCCGCACCGCACAACAAAACATTCCCTTTGCCGATCGGGGCATCATCCGCCACACATTCGGCCGATGCCACCCGCTTCCGCCCCCTCGCTGATCGGCAGCCACCGTAGCGTCGCGCTGCCGGTCGGGGGGAGGCCGGGGCGGCGCTTGGCGGCATTTCTCGGACCAGGTTTCCTCGTCGCGGTCGGCTATATGGATCCGGGCAACTGGGCGACGGACATCGCCGGCGGCTCGGCCTTCGGCTATACGCTGCTCTCCGTCGTTCTACTGTCGAACCTGATGGCCATCGTGCTGCAGGCCTTGTCGGCGCGGCTCGGCATCGCAGCCGGGCTGGATCTCGCCCAGGCGTGTCGGGCGCATTATGCCCGGCCGGTTACCCTTGGACTCTGGGCGCTGGCCGAGATTGCGATCATCGCCTGCGATCTGGCGGAAGTGCTTGGCACCGCGATTGCGCTGAAGCTCCTGTTCGATCTGCCTCTCGTCTGGGGCGTTTTGGTCACCGCCCTCGACGTCTTCCTGATCCTCGCCTTGCAGCGCTACGGCTTCCGCAAGATCGAAGCATTCATCGTCGCGCTGCTGCTGATCATCGCCGGCTGTTTCGCGTTCGAACTGTTCCATGCCAAGCCCGATATCGGCGGTGTCGTCGCGGGCTTGGTGCCGACACCCGGCATCCTGTCGGATCCGACGAAGCTGTACCTCGCCATCGGCATCCTCGGCGCGACGGTGATGCCGCATAACCTCTACCTTCATTCCTCGATCGTGCAGACCCGTGCGATTGAGGACGGTGACGCGGCCAAGGCGGAAGCGGTCCGGCTAGCAACGTTCGACAGTACGCTTGCGCTTGGCCTCGCCTTCTTCATCAATGCCGCCATCCTGATCCTCGCCGCGGCCGTATTCCATGCCAGCGGCCAGACCGGCGTCGCCGATATCGACGAGGCCTATCGTCTGCTGGCACCGACCATGGGGGTCGGCGCGGCCAGCATCGTCTTCGGCATCGCCCTGCTCGCCTCCGGACAGAAT
>JAEWJQ010000041.1 GCA_023386515.1 Pseudomonadota bacterium
CTGCCGTCGACAGAGCGGCGACCGGATGGGAGATATGATGACGGGCGGGGCGCATAACGGCCGAATCGGTCTGGAGATCTGCGTCGATTCGGAGGCGGGGGCACGGGCGGCCATCGCGGGTGGCGCCGACCGGATCGAATTGTGCGGGGCGCTGGTGGTCGGCGGCCTGACGCCATCGCAGGGACTGGTCGCCGCGGTGCTCGCGATCGCCGGCCCGGCTCGGGTTCCAGTGCACGCCATGGTGCGACCGCGACCGGGTGACTTCGCCTATGATGCGGATATGCTCGCATTGGCATCCGCGGAGGCGGCGGCCCTGCTGGCACAGGGCGTACAGGGCCTCGTATTCGGCGCGGCGCGTGACAAGGTGCTCGATGTGGCGGCGTTGCGGGCTTGGATCGACGGCTTGGCGCCTCCCGCCGCGCCGCCAGCGTTGACGTTGCATCGGGCAGTCGACCTACTCGACGATCCCGCCGCCGCCGTGGAGCCGGCGATCACGCTCGGCTTTTCCCGCATCCTGACATCGGGAGGGGCGTCCTCCGCAGCCGCCGGCGCGGCGACGATCGCGCGGATGGTCGCGCGTGCCGACGGTCGCTGCACGATCATGGCAGGGGCGGGGGTGCATGCCGACAACGTCGCCGCTCTGATCGCGGCAACCGGCGTCAGGGAAGTGCATGGCTCCGCGAGCATTGCTGGCGTGCCGGAGGACGAGGCATCGTTGCGGCTGGGTTTCGGTCCCGGCCCGAGGATCACCGATGTCAGCGCCGTCGCCAGACTGAGGCATGTCATTGACGAGATAACCAATATAGGACAAATGTGATGTGGACCGCGATCCTGCGTCGATCGTTCCCCGTTCCGCTCGCCCCATGCCGATGCATCCCGCAGCGGCCAGCAAGGAGTCGTCGATGACCTTCGTGAGCAGGATCGGGAGCTTCCGACAGGACAATCCGTCACCGCTCTACCTGCAATTGCAGCAGCTGATCCGCGACGCGATCGCCGCGGACGTGATCGCCCGCGGCGATGCCATTCCGGCCGAACGCGATCTCGCCACCGATTATGGCGTGTCGCGGATCACCGTGCGCAAGGCCATCGAGGGACTGGTCGAGGAAGGCCTGCTGACCAGGCGGCGCGGCGCGGGCACGTTCGTCGCGGGGCGGGTCGAAAAGAGCTTCTCCAAATTGTCCTCCTTCACGGAGGATATGATCGCGCGCGGGCGCGTGCCGAGCAGTGCCTGGATCTCACGCAACACCGGCATCGTCAGTCCCGAGGAATCGATGGCGCTGTCGCTGTCGCCGGGAGAGCCGGTCTATCGGTTCCAGCGGCTGCGCTGTGCCGACGATGTGCCGATGGCGCTCGAATTGTCGACCATGGCCGGGTTCAGTCTCCCGTCCATCGATGTCGTCGGCACCTCGCTCTACGAAGCGCTGACCCAGACCGGGCATCGCCCGGTGCGGGCGCTGCAGCGGCTTCGCGCGGTGCCGTTCGGCACCGACCATGCCCGGATGCTCGGCGTCGATCCGGGCTCGCCGGGGCTGCTGATCGAGCGGCGCGGCTTCCTGCGCGACGGCCGCGTGGTCGAATTCACCCGGTCTTATTATCGCGGCGACAGCTACGATTTCGTCGCCGAACTCGCCGACGCCTAAGCTTTTCGAGGAACTGACCGACGTGACCACCGCCACCGCCGAAACGCTGATGCGCGCCGAAACCCGGGAAGCCGGTGCCGCCGTGGCGCGCCTGCTCGCGCGCAACGGCGATCGCCTCGCTGCGCTGGGCGAACAATTGCGCGCCCGGCCACCGGCAGTGGTCGTCACCTGCGCCCGTGGCTCGTCGGACCATGCCGCGACCTATGGCAAATATCTGATCGAGACGTTGGTCGGCGTGCCCGTCGCGTCGGCTGCTCCCTCGGTGGTGTCGATTTTCGATGCGCCGGTCGCGACGCCAAGCGGGTTGTGCGTCGCGATTTCGCAGTCGGGGCGCAGTCCGGACCTGCTGGCGACGGTCGAGGCCTATCGCCGCGGCGGCGCGGCGGTGGTGGCGCTGGTCAACGATGAGGCATCGCCGCTGGCGACCGGCGCGGATACATTGCTGGCGCTGAGCGCCGGTGCGGAGCGCTCCGTCGCGGCGACCAAATCGTGCATCGCGGCGATGGCCGGGCTGGCCGCCCTGGTTGCCGCCTGGTCGGACGATGTGGCACTGAAGGCGGCGGTCGCCGATCTGCCCGCGATGCTCGATGCGGCCGTCGCGCGCGACTGGAGCGCCGGTGTCGAGCCGCTCGCGGACGCGCGCCAGATGTTCGTAATCGGCCGTGGCTACGGCTTCGGTGTCGCGCAGGAATGCGCGTTGAAGCTCAAGGAAACCTGCCAATTGCAGGCCGAGCCGTTCAGCGCCGCCGAGGTCCGCCACGGGCCGATGGCGATCGTCGGCGAGGGATTCCCGGTCCTTGCGCTCGCCACGTCCGACGCGGCCGGCGGCGATGTGATCAGCGTCGCCCAAGCCTTCGCCGAGCGGGGCGCGACGGTGCTGAGCGCGCATGCCGGTGACCTGTCGGGCACGTTGCCCGCCGCGGCGGCCCATCCGGCGATCGAGCCGATCCTGATGCTGGCGAGCTTCTACGGCATGGCGGAGCGGCTGTCGCGGCGTCGCGGGCTCGACCCCGATCAGCCGCCGCACCTCGCCAAGGTGACCCGCACGCTATGACGACGCTTCATCGCTACGTGAACGGCCACATCGTGGTCGGCGACGAATGCTGGACGGGCGTCGAGATCGCGGTGGCAGGCGATCGCATCGCCGCGCTGCGCCCGCTCACCGCGGACGCGCGGGACGCGATCGACCTGGCCGGCGGCTGGATCATGCCCGGCTTCGTCGACACGCAGGTCAACGGCGGCGGTGGCGTGCTGTTCAACGACGAAACCAGTGTCGACGGCATCGCCGCGATCGCCGCCGCGCATGCACGCTTTGGCACCACCGCCCTGCTGCCGACTCTGATCAGCGACACGCCCGACCGGATCGCGCTGGCGCTGGACGCCATGGATGCGGCGATCGCTGCG
>JAEWJQ010000066.1 GCA_023386515.1 Pseudomonadota bacterium
CCCGATCTCGATGCGGGCGTGGCGGCGATCCGCAACGTCCTCAAGACCTTGCCCGCCCGCTCCGGCGTCTATCGGATGCAGGATGCCAAAGGTGACGTGCTGTATGTCGGCAAGGCGCGCTCGCTGAAGCAGCGCGTCGCCAATTACACGCAGATCAACGGGCTGCCCAAGCGCCTGCAGCGCATGGTGTCGCAGACGCGGTCGATGACCATCGTCACGACCAACAACGAGGCGGAGGCGCTGCTGCTCGAGGCGCAGCTGATCAAGAGCTTCCGGCCCGCCTACAACGTGCTGTTGCGCGATGACAAAAGCTTCCCCTTCATCCTGTTGCGCACCGACCACGATTTTCCGCGCGTCCAGAAGCATCGCGGCGCGCGTCGCGCGCCGGGCAATTATTACGGCCCGTTCGCCAGCGCGGGCAGCGTCAACAACACGCTCAACGCGCTGCAGAAGCTGTTCCTGCTGCGCTCATGCACAGACAGTTTCTTCAAGACGCGCGACCGGCCCTGCCTGCTCTATCAGATCAAGCGCTGCTCCGCGCCCTGCGTCGGCCGCATCGATACGGAAGGCTATAAGGAACTCGTCGATGATTGCCGCGACTTCCTGGCCGGCAAGTCGACCAAGGTTCAGGCCAAGCTCGGCACGCAGATGCAGGCGGCGGCGGAGAACATGGACTTCGAGCTGGCCGCGCTGCTGCGCGACCGGCTGAAGGCGCTGACCTTCGTCCAGGGCACGCAGGCGATCAACGCGGAGGGGGTCGGCGATGCCGACGTCTTTGCGCTGGCGTGCAAGGACGGGGTGATCGGCATCCAGGCCTTCTTCATCCGCGGCGGCCAGAATTGGGGCCATCGCAGCTTCTTCCCCGCCCACACCGCGGAGGTGCCGGAGGACGAGGTTATGGTCAGCTTCATGACCCAGTTTTACGAGGAGGTGCCGCCGCCGCGCACCATCCTGGTCGACCGCGACCTCGACGAGGGCATGCTGCTGATGGAGGCGCTCGGCGAGCGCGCCGGCTACAAGGTCGCGATCTCCGTCCCCCAGCGCGGCGACCGCCGCCGGCTGATGGATCAGGCCAAACGCAATGCGATCGAGGCGCTGGAACGCCGGCTTGCGGAGAGCACGACGCAGGCGCGGCTGTTGCGCGAGGTGGCCGAGCTGTTCGGGCTGGATGGGCCACCCGACCGGATCGAAATCTACGACAACAGCCATATCCAGGGCAGCAACGCGCTGGGCGCGATGGTCGTCGCCGGTCCCGAGGGCTTCCGCAAGGGTCAGTATCGCAAGTTCAACATCAAGGGGAATGAGGCGGCGACCAACGACGATTTCGGCATGATGCGCGAGGTGTTCCGCCGCCGCTTCGCGCGTCAGTTGGAGGAAGCGCCCGACCGCGACGACGGCACCTGGCCAGATCTCGTGCTGATCGACGGCGGCCGCGGCCAGCTCAATGCCGCCAAGGCGGTGCTGGAGGATCTCGGCATCGAGGCCGTCTGCCTGGTCGGCATCGCCAAGGGGCCGCACCACGGCCGCGAGGGGCGGGAGGTCTTTCACCTGCTCGACGGGCGGGAATTCCAGCTGCCGGTCAACGCGCCCGTGCTCTTCTACCTCCAGCGGCTGCGCGACGAGGTGCACCGTTTCGTCATCGGCGCGCATCGCGACAAGCGCGCCAAGGCGATCGGCGCCAGCCCGCTCGACGAGGTGCCCGGCATCGGCCCGGCGCGCAAGAAGGCGCTGCTGATGCATTTCGGCACGGCGCGGGCGGTGCGCAATGCGAGTCTGGAGGATTTGCGCAAGGCGCCTGGCGTGTCGACCTCGGTGGCGCAGCAGGTCTACGACTTCTACCACGCGCGTTAGTGCGGGGCGCGGTCGCCCCGCTCGGCGCGATCAGCGCAGCTTGGCGATCGACAGTCCGTCCGCCTTGGCGCGGTCCTTGATCGATTCCTCGCTGCGCGTCATCGCCTTGGCGATCGCCTTCAGGGCCATGCCCTTTTTCGCCAGCGTGTGCAGCTTCTGCACCTCATCCGGCGTCCAGGGCTGACGGTGACGTTCGAAGCGTTCGGCCATGGGCAATGCTAGCCCGACCGGCGGCCGAGGTCACGGCTTTTCAACGGGGTGGCGGCCCCCGGTGCACGCCCGCAGCGGCGATTTGACCCTTTGAGCCCGGCTCGATTACTGAGTCCGCATGGCCTATCCGATCCATCGATACCGGGCCTTCGCCGATCTGACCCCGCAGGAGGAGGCGCATCTTGCGGCGCTCGGCGATCCGGAAGTGCTCCGCCCGAAGGGCGAGACCTTCCAGATGGAAGGCGACCTTATCCACGGCTTCTATCTCCACACGCGCGGCTGGATCGCCTCGTCGATCACGCTGCCCAGCGGCAAGCGGCTGATCCAGAAGCTGCATCTTCCCGGTGACATGCTGGCGACGCCCAGCATGGCTCTGACGGCGGCGGCCGACACCCTGACGGCGGTCACCGACGCGGCGACCGCCTTTGTTCCTTACGAGCGCTTCGGCCAATTGTTCGCTTCGGCGCCGCGCCTGGCCGCGCTGTTCACCATTGCGGTCCAGATGGAGCGATTGTCGCTGATGGATGCGCTGGCGGTACAGGGAACCGCCTCTGCCAAGGAGCAGCTCGCGCGCCTGTTCCTCGACCTGCATGCGCGGCTCAGCCCGCTCGGCTTGGTCGACGATGACGGGTTCGATTTGCCGCTGACCCAGGAGACGCTCGGCGATCTGCTCGGCATGACCAACGTCCATGTCAACCGGACGCTGCGGGCCCTCGAAGACGCGGGCGTTATCGCTCGTCGCGGGCGCCGGCTGGAACTGCTCGATATGGCGGCGCTGCGCGGATTGTCGCCGCTGCCGCCCCGCCGCCCGCGATTTCAGGCGGGGTGGCTGCCACCGGTCGGCCAGCCGATCCCGAACGGCTAGTCGCGGGACGGGACCGGCATCGTCTCCACCGCCACATGCACCGTGGCGCTGCGCCGCTCCCCCGCTTCGACGTCCTCTACCGTGCAGACGATCGATTGCGTGCCGCTCGCGGTGCCGAGCGTCTCGACAGCAACCTGCGCTGCGGCCTGGATCGTCTCGCGGAGCGCATTGTCGATCGATCGATAATGGCCTTCCGCATGATCGCGCCTCTGACCATCGTCGAGGATCACCGAAAAGATACGCATCGTCACACTATCCGTCAGAAACCGATTTATGTCACGGCGAAGATGATTGCGGAAAATCAGACCGTACGGCTGACTTGTGCATTGATCGGCATCAAGGTTCCGCCCTTTCGATCGGCGGGTTTTTCTGCTGCGCAGAGGCAAACCGCTGCGCGACCAACGTGGAACGAGGGCGGTTATTACAGGCCTGCAACATTAACGGCGATCAAAGCGAGCCGTTGCAATGCAGGTTAAACCACGCCGGCGATCCACGTGGAGGAGGGCTGTATGGCCGAACATGATGGCACGGCGTCACTACGACCATTCCTGCACAGATTAGACCGTTTGATCCCACTGGCGGACGACGATCGTGCCGCGATCGAACAGCTGGACTTTCAGGCGACCCGGGTCGCGCGGCATCGCGACGTGATCCAGAAGGGCGAGCGGCCGCCGTATCTCTATGCGGTGCTCGATGGGTGGGCGGCCCGCTACAGCCTCCGGCCGGATGGCTCTCGCCGCATTACCGGCTTCCTGCTGCCGGGCGACTTCTGCGGCATCCACGCCGTCTGTCACGCGCCGATGGACCATGCCATCATGGCGCTGACCGAATGTACGCTGGCGCGGGTGGGCTTGGCCCAGGTCGAAAGTCTTGTCGCCGCACGTCCGGTGCTGGGACGCGCCTTGTGGTACGCCAAGCTGGTCGACGAGGCGATCCTACGCACATGGCTGCTCAATTCCTCGGATGCGTTCCGCACCTTGGCGCACCTCCTCTGCGAATTCGACGCCCGTCTGCATCCCGACGCACCCGTCGGCCCGCGTCGCTTCCCATGGCCGATCACGCAGGAGCATCTCGGCGACGCGCTCGGCCTGACCAGCGTCCATATCAACCGCGTGCTGCGCCAGCTTCGCGAGGCCGAATTGGTCGAGATCATGCAGGGGCATTTGACGATCCGCGACGTCGGCGCGCTGCGCCGGGCGGCGGCGTTCGACGCCAGCTATCTCCATTGGGGCGACGCAGCGGGCGACGCGGAACGCTGACCCTGGCGGCGGTCGGCCCATGCCCTCCGCTTCGTCATTTGTTCACGGCTGGTTGCTAGAGCGAGCCGATGCCGACCCCTGTCTTCCTGACGATCGACACCGAATTTGCGTGGCGTCACCATGTCGCCGGGCTCGATCTAGATACGGTTTATACCCGCTCGATCGAGCCGGCGGGCGTCGGCCTCGGCTATCAGCTCGACATGCTCGCGCGACACGAGCTGAAGGCCTGCTTCTTCGTCGATCCGATGCCGGCGGTGATCACCGGCCTCGCGCCGATCCGCCGCATGGTCGATACCATCCTTGCCGCGGGGCAGGAGGTGCAACTGCACCTCCATCCGCACTGGACCGGCGCCTCGCTGGTCGATCGCCGCGCGGGTGCGTCGCGTGGCCAGCTGCACGAATATGACCGCGCCGAGCAACGCGACCTGATTGCAGGAGCCACCGATCTGCTCGTCGCCGCCGGCGCGCCGCCGCCCGTCGCCTTTCGCGCCGGCAGCTATGCGGCGAATGCGGATACGCTGGCGGTCCTCGCCGAGCTCGGCTTTAGCT
>JAEWJQ010000161.1 GCA_023386515.1 Pseudomonadota bacterium
GGGTCCGGGTACGGGCGGGGGCGGGGCACCGCCCGGCGCGTCGTCGTCGCCTGGCGGCGCAATTCGTCGATCATCGCGCCGCGCAGGCGGGTCTGCAGATAGGCGCGGAACTGCGCGCCCTGCTCGGCGGCCTGGCCGACCGCCTCGACCAGCGCGACCAGACCGATCTGCACCAGATCCTCGACGTCGACGATCGTGCTCATCGACCCATGCACATGCCAGGCGATACGACGGACCAGCGGCAGATACTGGCGGACCAGCGCCTCCTTGTCCGCCTCCGGCCGGCGGCGCGGCGCATAGGTCAGCGGCTGCGCGCCGGCGAACGCCTGTTTCATCGGTTCGGCGCTCATGCCGCCAGCGCCTGATGCGGCTGGGGCGCGCCGATCACGGCGACGACTTCCACGGCTTTCTCCTCGGGCACTTCGAAGAACGACAGCACCGGCGTGTCGGGCAGGACGGTGCGCACCAGCTTGCGGATCGCCAGGCGGATCGCCGGCTGCACGACCAGCGCGAACGGCTTGGCCTCGGCGATCATCGGCTGCGCCGCCTGCTGCAGCGCATCGACGATGCGGCGGCCGAGATCGGGTTCGATGACGTGGCGACGCGACTGGTCGGCACGCGCGGCCTGGCCGAGCAGCCCTTCCAGCTGGCCCTCCAGCGTCATCACGCGCAGCGGCTCGCGCACCCCGCACAGCTTCTGGATGATCAGGGGGCCGAGCTCGGGCCGGATCAGCTCGATGATGTCCTCCGGATCGGCGGCGCGCGTTGCCGCGACCGAAATCGCCTGGGCGATGCGGCGGAACTCCTTGAGCGGGATGTTCTCCGCGAGCAACCCCTTGAGCACCTGGGTCAGCGTGGTCAGCGGCAGCGGATTGGGGGTCAGCGACGCGACCAGCTGTGCGGCGCGGTCCTTCAGCCCGTCGAGCAGCGACTGCACCTCGTCCGGCCCCAGCAGTTGCGCGGCATTCTGGCCGAGCAGATGATTGAGGTGGGTCGCCATCACCGTGCCGGCATCGACGACCAGATAGCCCGCGCCGGTCGCGGCATCGGCGTCGCTGGTCGGGATCCAGGTCGCATCGAGACCGAAGGTCGGGTCCTTGGCCTTCTTGCCGAAGAGGTCGCCATAGGCCTGGCCGGTATCGAGCGCGAGCATCTCGTCGGGCGACACCTGGTCCTCGCCGACGACGACGCCGTTGATCAGGATGCGATAGGTGAAGGGGGCGAGGTTGATGTCGTCGCGGACGCGGCATTGCGGCACGACGAAGCCCAGCTCCTTCGACAGCTGGCGGCGCACGCCTGTGATGCGGCCCATCAGCGGGGCGCCGCGGCGCTCGTCGACCAGCGGCACCAGGCCATAGCCGACGTCGAGGTTGACCTGCATCGCGTCGGTGACTTCCTCCCAGCCGATCTTCGACGGATCGGCGGGGGCGGCGGCTTCCTCGACCGGCGCGGGCTTCGGCCGCGTTTCGATCTGACGGAGCTTCCAGGCGGTGAAGCCGGCGATCATGGCGGCGGGCAGGATCACCAGATGCGGCATGCCGGGCAGGATGCCAAGCAGCGCCAGGATCGCGGCAACCGGGGTCCAGGTGCGCGACGAGCCGAACTGGCTGCCGATCTGGCCGGCGAGATCGTGTTCGGAATTGACGCGCGTCACGATCGCGGCGGCGGCGATCGACAGCATCAGGCTGGGCAGCTGCGCGACCAGCGCGTCGCCGATCGCCAGCAGGATATAGGTCTTGGCGGCGTCGGCGATGCCCATGCCGTGGCTGACCGGCCCCAGGATCAGGCCGCCGACGATGTTGGCGGCGAGGATCAGCATCGCGGCGACCGCGTCGCCCTTCACGAATTTGGACGAACCGTCCATCGACCCGTAGAAATCGGCTTCGGTGGCGACCTCGACGCGGCGCGCCTTGGCCTGATCGGGGGTGATCAGTCCGGCGTTGAGATCGGCGTCGATCGCCATCTGCTTGCCGGGCAAGGCGTCGAGGGTGAAGCGGGCGGACACTTCCGACACGCGGCCCGCACCCTTGGTGACGACGATCAGGTTGATGATCATCAGGATCGCGAAGACGAAGATGCCGACGACATAGTCGCCGCCGATCAGGAAGGTGCCGAACGCCTCGATGACGTGGCCCGCCGCGCTTTCGCCCTCGTGCCCGTGGACCAGCACGATGCGCGTCGAGGCGACGTTGAGGCCGAGGCGAAACAGCGTGGCGAACAGCAGCACGGTCGGGAAGGCGCTGAAGTCGAGCGGCTTCTGCGCGTTGAGCGCGACCATCAGCACGGCCAGGCTGATCGCGATATTGGCGACGAAGAAGACGTCGAGCAGCTGTTTGGGGATGGGGACGACCATCACCAGCACGAGCAGCAGGATGGCGAGCGGCAGGGCGGCACCGCGGCCGCCGGCGAGAAGCTTGTTCATCGGCTCAGCCCCCCATGTTCGCGAGCATCATATACGCCAGCCGCGCCGTATCCGGCGTCGGCCGCAGCAGGCTGGCCCCCGCCGTAGTGCTGCCGTTTCCGAACCGCGCCATCGCCTGCTTCGCCCAGTCGAGCGCGTCGGTGGCGCTCTGGCCGTTGCCGGTGACGACGGTCGCATCGTCACCCATGCCCAGCGCCTGCGAGGCGAAGGCGAGATTGGCGGCGCGCGTCTCGTTGGCGCTGTCGGTCGCGGCGCCGAGCTTGTCGGCGAACCGCTGGTAGATCGCCGACAGCGAGCGCGGCTGGCCGTTCGACGCATAGAAGATGCCGCGATTGCTCGCGGCTGCGGCGGGAAACAGCGCGGCGGCGGACGTATCGGGATTGGCCGCCATCGTGGCCAGGAACTTCTTGGCGCCGCCGATGCCGAGGAAATGCGCCATGTAGAGGTCGGTGCCGTTCGCGCTGCGGCCGAGCGAGCTTTCGAGCTCGCCCTTGTTGTCGGAGGCATGTTCGGCCGCCATCAGCGAGGCGGCGGTGGGATCATTGCGCAGGCCGAGGATCGCCTGGCGGGTCGCGCCGTCACCGACGGTGTAGCGGCCGCCCGCGCCCTGGCTGATACTGTCTGCCGCCCAGCCGAGCCCGTGCTCGGCGCCGTGCTTCTTGACCACGGCAAGCCAGCTCTGCTCGACGAATTGGTACAGGCCGCTGGCGGACGAGGTGCCCGCGCGCGCGCTGGCATTCAGCCCGCTTTCGATCTTGGCCTGGCCGAGCAGATAGTCGAAATCCACCCCCGTCTTGCTGCTCGCAAGCGCGATGGCGGACTGGACTCGTCCGGCAGTAATCGGATTGACGGTCATCGCGTCGAAACACACCCCTGTTGTCGAGATGTGTCACAGCAAAAACCGTGCCAGATCGGGATCTGCCTTCCCCGCCGCGGCAGGAAGGAGCGAAGGGCGTCAGGCGTAGGCCTGGAACACGCGCTGCCGGCCACCGTTGCCGGCGTCGCCGGACAGGATTTGCAGGCGGCGGCGAACATTTGCCGCCATCAGGTTGACGTAGATCCGGCACGTCTCGTTGAGCCGGTTGGCCTCGTCGGCGAGCTCACGAATCTCGGGGCCGGCGGGGCCGGTGCCGAGCGAGGCGATCTCGTCGATGCCGGCGAGCTTGTCCGCGGTGGCGCGTTCCAGCGCGACCACGTCATTGGCCTTGAGCGCGGCGATCTCCGCATGCAGCGCGTCAATCACGCGGATCAGGGCATCACGCCTTTTCATAGCCGTCCCAGTTCAGCTTGAGCGCGAGGAGCCGGTCGGCGATCGTCGCCGGCAGGATGGGGAAGGAGCCATTCTGGATGGCCTTCTTGATCTCGGACACCCGGTCCGCATCGACCGGCGGTTCGGCCGCCAGCGCCTTGGCCAGCCCGCTCAGCTGTGCCGCGGGTGCCGCAGTCTGCGCCTCGGAGCCGGACTGTTGCAGTGCGGGCTGTGGCGCCGGCGCGGCCGCCGGCGCGGTGACGCGGGTAACGCTTCCACTTCCTTGCAGCGGCGATGAGCCGATCGATTCCACCCTGTCCGCACCTATCTGGATTGCCTGACATGGGCATAAACGGCCGCCGCGGAATCAAGTTTAGCAAAAAATCATTCGCCCCATCCGGGCAGGGTCGCGCGCCCGCCGGCGACTGCGATCGCCTGGACCGGGGTCTTGGCATCGTCGACCTTGACCATGAACCGGCCGCCAGGCGGCGCGTCGGCCATGGCGACGCCTTCGCGGCTGATCGAGAAGCCGTCGGAGCCGGCCTCGATCACCACCGGATCGCCGCGCTTGATCACCGCTTCCGCCTTGACCGGC
>JAEWJQ010000279.1 GCA_023386515.1 Pseudomonadota bacterium
CGCTGTCGCTCGGCGGCCTCGCCTTCGCGCGCGACGGCGGGCGTGATCTTCTGTCGGCCGCGTGCGATACGCGCCGCATCACCGTGACGCGAGGGGTTCGATGACACGTATCCTGCTGATCGGCGGCGGCGGCATCGCCGCCTACAAGGCCTGCGAGTTGATCCGCCTGCTCCGTCGGCGCGGCTATCGGGTGCGCTGCGTCATGACCGACGGGGCGAGCCATTTCGTCACGCCGATGACGCTCGCTGCGCTTAGCGAGGACAAAGTCTACACCAGCCTGTGGGATCTCAAGGACGAGGCGGAGATGGGACACATCCAGCTCAGCCGCGAGGCCGACCTTATTGTCGTCGCCCCCGGCACCGCCGACCTGATGGCGCGGATGGCCGCAGGGATCGCCGACGATCTCGCCACGACCGTCTTGCTCGCGACCGATACGCCCGTGCTCGTTGCGCCGGCGATGAACGTCCGGATGTGGACCCACCCGGCGACCGTTCGTAACGTCGCACAGTTGCGCGCCGACGGAATTACCGTGCTGGAGCCTGACGAAGGCCCTATGGCCTGTGGCGAATACGGTCCTGGCCGCCTGCCCGAGCCGGAGGCGATCGCCGATACCGTTGATCGCATGCTGGATCTGAACCGCCAACGTCCTTTGGCCGGGCGACATATCCTCGTCACGGCCGGACCGACGCATGAGGCGATCGATCCGGTTCGCTATATCGCCAATCGCTCGTCGGGCCGGCAGGGCTTCGCGATTGCCGGCGCGCTGGCGACGCTGGGCGCCGAGGTGACCTTGGTCGCCGGCCCGGTCGCGCTTCCCACCCCCGCAGGCGTGACGCGCGTGGACGTGATCAGCGCCATGGAAATGGCGGCGGCGGTCGAGGAGGCACTGCCCGCAGACGCCGCGGTGATGGTCGCCGCGGTAGCCGACTGGCGGGTCGAGCCGGCGTCGCAGAAGGTCAAGAAAGGTGATGCGCCCCCCTCGCTAGTGCTGACCGAAAACACCGACATCCTTGCCTCCCTGGCACGCAGTCCGCGCCGCCCCCGGCTGGTGGTTGGCTTCGCGGCGGAGACGGAGCAGGTGATCGAGCGGACTGCCGGCAAGCGGGTGCGCAAAGGAGCGGATTGGATCGTCGGCAACGACGTGTCGGGTGACGTCTTCGGTGGCGACAGCAACACCGTGCATCTCGCCACCGCCGACGGGGTCGAATCTTGGGAACCTCTGTCCAAGGATGCGGTCGCGCAGCGGCTTGCTGTGCGCATCGCCGCGGCGCTCGCCGCCGACACCGGCGCCAAGCCGGACCGGTAGGACGCGTCGGATTTCCCATCCGCCCAAACCTCCGCTACACTCCGTCGCGTGAGCAGCATCCGGATCGCCATCACTCGCCTGCCCCATGGCCGGGGCCTGCCACTGCCCGGCTACGCCACCGCCGGCGCGGCGGGGATGGACATCGTCGCCGCCGAATCCCTGACGTTGGCGCCCGGGGCGCGGGCGGCGGTCGCCACCGGCTATGCGATCGCCATACCGGACGGCTACGAGGTGCAGGTGCGGCCACGATCCGGGCTGGCGCTGAAACATGGCGTCACCTGCCTCAACACCCCCGGCACGATCGACAGTGACTATCGCGGGGAGGTGAAGGTGATCCTCGCCAACCTCGGCCAAGCGCCGTTTGCGATCGAACGGGGGGACCGTATCGCGCAGATCGTCCCCGCACCCGTCCTTAGGGCGACGTTGGAGGAAGTGGCGGAACTGAACGCCACCGCCAGGGGCGATGGCGGCTTCGGGTCGACCGGGCGATGATCGTCGCGTTGCTTTTCGCCCTGCAGGGTGCGCCGGCGGCTGCTCCGCCACCCCCGCCGCTGCCGCCGCAGGATTGGAGCGCGTTGCGGTCGCTGCCACTGCTCGACGATCCGTCGGACGACGGCAATGTGTCGGGCTTCGTCCGCTCGGAGGTGCTGGCCGGACATTGCGGCGCGGCGACGCAATCCGGCGGCGGCTGGACGTTGCGCGTCGACGTGGCGGTGCTGATCGGACCCGCTGGCCAACCGCGCCGTGTCGTGCCGCGCGCGATACAATGCCCGTCGGTCGAACAATATGCCGCCGGGCTCGTCTCCAGCATGGCCCGGGCGAATCGCGCAGCTGGCGCCTTGCAGACCCAAGGCTGGTACAAGACCAGCCTGACCTTCGCCTGGCCGCAATGACCGCAGCGGCGACGCTATCCGACGAAGACCTGACGCGCTACGCCCGACACATCGTCCTGAAGGAGGTCGGCGGCGCCGGACAGATACGGTTGCGCGCCGCGCACGTCGTGGTGATCGGTGCCGGCGGAATCGGCTCACCAGCGATCCAATATCTTGCCGCAGCGGGAATCGGGCGGTTGACCATCGTCGACGACGATCGGGTCGAGCTTTCCAATCTGCAGCGCCAGACGATCTACGCCACCACGGATATCGGGGTGGCCAAGGCGCAGGCCGCCGCCGAAGCCGCACAGCGGCTTAACCCCGGCGTCACTGCCATCGCGATCACAGCGCGCGCCGACGCCGGATCGATAGCGCGGCTGATCGCCGATGCGGACGTGGTGCTCGACGGCTGCGACAATTTCACCACGCGGCTGCTCGTTGCCGATGCCTGTCTAGCAGCGCGAATTCCGCTCGTTTCCGCGGCGATCGGGCAATTCGATGGGCAGCTCGCCACCTATCGCGGCTGGGAAGCAGACAAGCCGTGCTACCGCTGCTTCGTCGGCGACGCACCCGATCGGGACGGCGTCAGCTGCGCCGAGGATGGCGTGCTGGGGCCGATGGCGGGGGTGATGGGCAGTCTCGCCGCGCTCGATGTGATGCGCGCGATCACGCCGTTCGGGGAGGACAGTGCCGGTCAGTTGCTGATGTTCGACGCACTGGCGCTGCGCAGCCGCACCCTCCGCCTGCCCAAGGATCCGGGCTGCCCGGCGTGCGGCCGGCAGACTCCTTAGACCGCACGTTGTTCACGCATTCAGGCGCCGCCAGGACCACTCGGCCGGGCATGCTCGCCTAACATTCGCCTCGCCACGCGATCACATCGGCCGAGTCGAGGCGGTCGCAGAGGCGATCTTCTCAGGGCAAAAAAATAGCGGCCCGAAGGCCGCTATTTCCTAGCCGAAGCTATCCGTCAGCTTAGTTGCTGGACGGCGAATCATCGCTGTCGGCGACAACGACGATGCCCGCAACAACCGCGGCGGCTGCGAGGATCGCGATGATCACGCCACCACCGGCGAGCTCATTCTTCTTCGCCGAGGTCGAACCGGTGCGAACCGACTTCGAAACCGACAGGCTGGCGGCCGGATTGACCGGAGCCGCAACGGCCGGAGCGACCGCCATCGTGGCGGCAGCGGCAGCCATGAGATACTTCCCAAGACGCATGATGAACTCCCTCTTGTGCTCGTCGAGCATGCCCTGCCACAATTAGGTAAGCACGGCAACCCGACTAAAACCCGGTTCCTCAATCGGTTCCAAGCAGTTGCGGCAGTGCAACACAAACCGCAAAAATTGTCTTAACGCGGATAAGCCAAATAGGGAAGAGGTGTTGGCGCGCTGGTCACGCAACCTGCACGGTCCAGCTCGCTCCGCCCTCCAGCCCCAGCGCGGTCAGCCGCCCGGTCGAATAGGCGCCAGTGTCGACGCCGATGCGATGCGGCTGGATGTCGAGCTCGTCACTGATCGTATGGCCGTGGACGACGATCTTCTCGAGCGGGCGCCCGTGATCCAGGAAGGGATCGCGGATCCACCGCAAATCGCCGCTGCGCTGGGCGTCGAGCGCGACGCCGGGACGCACGCCGGCGTGCACGAAGACATAGTCGCCGATCACGATCAGGTCCTCGAAGGTGGCGAGGAAGGCACGGTGCTCCGCGGGCACCTGCCGCTGCAACGCCGTAGAGAATTCCTCGTAATCCATCCGGTCGTACGCCTGGGCGTCGATGCCGTAGCTGATCGCAGTCTCGCGCCCGCCGACGCGACAGAACAGCCGCAGCGCCTTGGGCTCGCCGTCGAGCGCGCCCATGAAGATTTCCTCATGGTTGCCGAGCAGGAAGCGCGTGTCGGGCCTGTCCGCGGCGAGCTGGCGGAGCCGCTCGACGACGGCCGCCGATGCCGGCCCTCGATCGATCAGATCGCCGAGGAAGATCAGCGTCGTGCGCGCCGGCCCGCGCGCCTCTTCGTCCGCGGCGATGGCGGTGAGCAATTGTTCGAGCAGCGCGTCGCAGCCGTGGATGTCGCCGATTGCATAGACGCGCTGTCCCGGCGGGATCGATCCCGTCGGTTGCGTACGGGTGCGGCGGCTCTTCAGGAGATTGGCTAGCATGGATCCGGTCGGGTGGCAGCAAGCGGCGGGTGATAGGTCCACCCGCGCCTTGCCGCAACCGCCTGAACTGGGCGTGAAGCGCAGATCAGCCGGCGAGGCGCAACGGCATGCCCGCCGCAACCGAACGCGGCTGGTCCGGCCAAATGCCGCGCGTATCCAGCACGGCCTTGTCGCGCCGTTCCTCCAGCGGAACCGAGCGGAACACGTCGTGATCGACCAGTACGATCATGATCGGGCATTGCTCGATCGCGGTATCGATGTCGATCAACCGCGCGCCCGTGGCCGCGAGCACGGGCGGCAGCGCCGGAGCATAGGGTTCCACCACCCGCATCCGCTCGCCGAACCGTTCGGCCAGTGCCTGCGCCACCTTGAGCGCGGGACTTTCGCGGAAATCGTCGATATTGGCTTTGAACGCGAGGCCGAGACAGGCGACCGGCACACCGGGCCGCGCTTCGATCTGCGCGGCGGCGGCAGCAACGACATGATCGGTCTTGCCGTCGTTGACCATGCGCGCCGTCCGGATCAGCGGCGTGTTCTCCGGATCGGCATGAACCAGGAACCATGGGTCGACCGCGATGCAATGACCGCCGACGCCTGGCCCTGGCTGCAGGATGTTGACGCGCGGATGACGGTTGGCCAGGCGGATCACCTCCCACACGTCGACACCCATCGTGTCGGCGACGAGGCTGAGTTCGTTGGCGAAAGCGATGTTGACGTCACGGAAGGCATTCTCGGTCAGCTTGGTCATCTCCGCCGCACGGGCGGTGGTGGTGACGCAGGCGCCCCGGACGAACCGCCGGTAGAAGGCGAGTGCCTTGCGGGCGCAGCGCGGCGTGATGCCGCCGATGACGCGATCATTGTCGATCAATTCGACAAGGATGCGGCCGGGCAGCACGCGTTCCGGACAATAAGCGATGGCGACGTCCGCCGCCTCGCCCGTCCGGCCCGGCACGCGCAGGTCGGGACGCAGTTTGGCGAGCAGGTCGCGCACCTCTTCCGTCGTGCCGACCGGCGAGGTCGATTCGAGGATGATGGTGTCGCCGCTCTTGAGCACGGCCGCAATCGTCGTCGCGGCTTGCAGCACATAGCCGATGTTGGGGGCATGGTCCTCGCCGAACGGCGTCGGCACGGCGATGACGAAGACATCGGCCGGCTCGATCGTGGTGGCGGCGCGCAACGTGCCGCGTGCGACCACGCCGGAGACCAGGCCGTCGAGGTCGACCTCCTCGATATGGACGCGGCCGGAATTGACGGTGTCGACGACGGTTTCGGACACGTCGATGCCGAGCACCCGCGCGCCGCTGCGCGCGATCACCGCGGCGGTCGGCAGGCCGATATAGCCGAGGCCGAGGACGACGACCTTGAGTTCAGAGTCCGAAAGCATCGGCGATGATCCCCGCGATCCTGTTGCTAGCCCGGCCGTCGCCATAGGGATTGTGCGCGCGAGCCATGGCGGAATAGGCGCCCTTGTCATCCAGAAGCGTGAAGACTTCGGAAACGATGCGATCTTCGTTGGTGCCGACCAGTCGCGCGGTACCGGCGGCGACACCCTCTGGCCGCTCGGTCGTATCGCGCATCACCAGCACCGGCTTGCCCAGCGCCGGCGCCTCCTCCTGCACGCCGCCCGAGTCCGTCAGCACGATGTCGCTCAGCTCCAGGGCGCGGATGAAATGCGGATAATCCAGCGGCGCGATGCGAGCGACATTGTCGCGGGCGCCGAGCGCCGCATCCATCACGCCGACGACATTGGGATTGGGATGCATCGGGAACAGCACGGCCGTATCGTCGCGGTCGGCGATGCTGGCGATGGCGCGGGCGATCGCGGCCATGCCGTCACCGAAATTCTCCCGCCGGTGGGTCGTGACCAGGATCAGCCGTTTTCCGGCGAACCGGGTCGCGACAGCGTCCAGATCCGCGGCAAGCGCGGGTGCGGCGGCGATCCGCTCGCGCGTCCAGTGCAGGGCATCGATGACGGTATTGCCCGTGACGCAAACGCCTGCCGTCACGCCCTCGCGCGCGAGGGCGGCCGCCGCGGTCTCGGTCGGTGCGAAATGGAGATCGGCGATCGGCGCGACGATGCGACGGTTCACCTCTTCGGGCCAGGGATGGTAGATGTCGCCCGAGCGCAGCCCCGCCTCGACATGCGCGACGGGTATCTTGCGATAATAGGCCGCCAGCGCGCCGACCATCGCGGTCGCGGTGTCGCCTTGCACGACGACACGGTCGGGCCGCTCGGCATCCATTACCTCGCCGAGGCCGATGAGCAGGCGCGCCGTCAGCCGATCCAGCGTCTGCCCCGGCTCCATCAGGTCGAGGTCGATGTCGGGCGTCAGCCTGGCGATGGCGAGCACTTGGTCGAGCAGGCCGCGATGCTGGGCGGTGACGCAGGTGACCGTGTGAAGCCGCGGGTCCTGGCGCAGCGCGCGTACCACGGGAAACAGTTTAATCGCCTCCGGCCGGGTGCCGAAGATGACGAGCACTTTGGGATGCGGCGAACGGGCCATGGCGCTTGCCGTACTCGCTGCGGCTTAACGTCTGACTAAGCGCGTTGCGGCGCTGCCCCGGACATCCTAGGTGCAAGCACCTTTGCCAATCCAGGAATGACGATGACGATCAAGCGCGTACGCAAGGCGGTTCTGCCGGTGGCCGGTCTCGGCACCCGGTTTCTGCCGGCCACCAAGGCGATGCCCAAGGAGATGCTGACCGTCGTCGACAAGCCGCTGATCCAATATGCGGTCGAGGAAGCATTGGAGGCGGGGATCGAACAGATCATCTTCGTCACCGGCCGCGGCAAGGGCGCGCTGGAAGATCATTTCGACGTCTCCTACGAGCTGGAAGCCACGATGAAGGCGCGCGGCAAATCGCTCGCCGCGATCGAGGGCGTGCGGCAGAAGCCGGGCTCGCCCGTCTACGTCCGCCAGCAGCAGCCGCTGGGCCTCGGCCATGCGGTATGGTGCGCGCGCGAGATCGTCGGCGACGAACCGCTCGCGGTGCTGCTGCCCGACGAGCTGATGGTCGGCGGGTTCATGAAGCAGATGGTGGAGGCCTATGACACGGTCGGCGGCAACGTCATCGGCGCGCTCGAAGTGCCTGACAGCGAGACCGACAAATACGGCATCATCTCGCCCGGCAAGCAGGACGGCCGCCTGACCGAGGTCACCGCGCTGGTCGAGAAGCCCAAGGGCAAGGCGCCGTCGAACCTGATGATCCCAGGCCGCTACATTCTGCAGCCGGAGGTGATGCAGATCCTCGACGCGCAGGAGCCGGGCGCTGGCGGCGAGATCCAGCTGACCGATGCGATGGCCAAGCTGATCGGACGCCAGCCGTTCCACGGCTTCACCTTCGATGGGCAGCGCTACGATTGCGGCGACAAGGCGGGGTGGCTGACCGCGAATCTGGCGCTGGGCCTGGCGCGCGAGGACATCGGGCCGGCAG
>JAEWJQ010000401.1 GCA_023386515.1 Pseudomonadota bacterium
CGTCAGGGCATGGTCGTTGGCGATCCCCGCGACCGACAGCGCCCACAAGGCGGTGATCGACAGGGCGACCGACAGGGCGCAGCGCGGCAGCGCATGGTCGGCTGGGCCATGCCGCACGGTCCAGAAGGCCAGCGCGCCGAACAGCAGCGCGGCAATGGCATGGCCCCAGACGACGACCCCGGTCAGCATCGCATCAGCGCGCCCCGCCCGACCAGATGACCACGCGGAGCGTCTGGAGCAGGATCAGCAGGTCGAGGAAGGGCGAATAGTTCTTGGCATAATAGAGATCGTATTCGAGCTTGTGCCGCGCATCCTCGATCGACGCGCCGTAGGGGTAGTTGATCTGCGCCCAGCCGGTGATGCCCGGCTTCACCATGTGCCGTTCGGCGTAAAAGGGCAGTTGCTGTTCGAGCTGGTCGACGAACTGCGGGCGTTCGGGGCGTGGACCGACGAAGCTCATATCGCCCTTCAGCACCGTCCAGGTCTGCGGCAGTTCGTCGATCCGAACCTTGCGGATGAACCGGCCGATGCGGGTGATGCGGGGATCGTCCTTTTCCGCCCAGACCGCCTTGCCCGCAACCTCCGCATCCTGACGCATGGAGCGCAGCTTGAGGATGTCGAACGGCTGGTTGAACAGGCCGACGCGCCGCTGGCGGTAGAAGGCGGGACCGCGCGACTCGAGCTTGATCGCGATGGCGGTGACCAGGATGATCGGCAGCGTTATGGCGAGCAGCAGCAGGCTGGCGAAGACGTCGAAGGCGCGCTTCACCACGCCCGACACCATCCGACCCGAGGCGAAACCGTCGGAGAAGATCAGCCAGGAAGGATTGACCGAGGTGAGGTCGATCCGCCCGGTCTCGCGCTCCAGGAAGGTCGAGATCTCGCTGACCGCGACGCCGGTGGTCCGCACCCGCAACAGGTCCTTGAGCGGCAGCGCGTTGCGGCGCTCCTCCAGTGCGAGCACCACTTCGACGGCATTATGGTCGACGACATGGCCGGCGAGATTGGGGATGGCGTCGCGCGGCACCGCCCCGACGACGGCGGGGGACGCCTCGCCCATCGCGACATAGCCGGCGATGATGACATTGGCGCCCGGCCGTGCGGCCAGTTCGCCGATCCGCGCCGCGCGCGGTCCGGCGCCGAGCACGACGATCCGCCGCTTGAGCGTGTCGCTGCCCAGCGCACGGCCGAGCAGGGCGCGGATGGCGACCAGCAGTACGATCGCGATCAGCATCGCGTAGAACAGGTTCGACCGCCAGAAGGTCAGCGCCGGCACCAGGAAGAAGATCAGCGCGAGGAAGGTGACGCCCAGCGCCACGGCCACCGCCAGCCGCGCCGCGGCGAAGCGCAGCGACAGGAAGGAGGCGACGCCATAGGCCCCCACCGCGACCAGCGCGATCTGCAGCGCAATGACGAAGCTGATCAGCTGCGGCAGACGCGTGGTCAGCGGCTCCACGGTCATGCCGATCTGATGGGCGCGGATCACCCAGCCGGCCTCCGCCGCCGCGAACAGCAGCAGCGCATCGACCAGACCCAGCAGCAGCACCGCCTGCGGGATATAATGCTTGAACAGTCGGATCATCGACCGAGACTATCCTTCAGCGTGTGTAAGCCGTTCCGACACCTCGCTTTGCCTGTCGCAGAAAATGTAAAAGAAAACTTGAACAAGAGCCGTGGTCGGATCGTTACGGCATCGCACCCAATCGTCTAGAGGTGCGCCTCCGAGGGAGACCCACAGCATCATGACCATCGTTCCCGTGATCCTTTCCGGAGGATCGGGCACCCGGCTCTGGCCGATGTCGCGGCCTGAAATGCCCAAGCAGCTCTTGTCGCTGACGGCCGAGGAGACGATGCTGCAGCTGACGGCGAAGCGCGCTCACGGCGAAGGGTTCGCCGCACCGATCGTCGTCGCCAATGCGGCGCATGCCCGCGAGATCGAGGAACAGCTGCAGACCGCGGGCGTAACGCCGCAGGCCGTGATCCTGGAGCCGGCGGCGCGCAACACCGCGCCTGCGATCGCACTGGGTGCGCTCGCCGCACAGGGTGAGGATGCGCTGCTGGTCATGCCGTCCGACCACGTCATCCACGACGTCGCGGCCTTCCATGCCGCGATCGAGGCGGCGATGCCGCTGGTCGCCGAGGGATGGCTGGTGACGTTCGGCATCACCCCCGATGCGCCCGAGACGGGCTATGGCTGGATCCAGATCGGTGACGAGATCGGCCACGGCGTCCACCGCGTCGCACGCTTCGTCGAGAAGCCGCAGAAGGAGCGGGCCGAAGCGATGCTGGCGGCGGGCAACCATGCGTGGAATGGCGGCATCTTCCTGTTCCGCGCCGACATCTTCCTCGGCGAGCTGGGCCAGCACGCGCCGCAGATGCTGACCGCGGCCAAGGATGCGATGAGCAAGGCCCGGCGCGAACGCAGCTGCGTGTGGCCGGACGCCGACGCCTTTGCGGCCTCACCCTCCGACTCGATCGACTATGCGGTGATGGAAAAGGCCGATCGCGTCGCGGTGGTGCCGGTGGCGATGGGCTGGAGCGATGTCGGCAGCTGGGATGCGCTGCATGCGATCAGCGACACCGACGAGAACGGCAATGCCCATCGCGGCGAGGTGCTGGCGGTGGATACCAAGAACTGCCTGCTGCGCTCCGACGGGATCCGCATCGCCGCGGTCGGCATTGAGGATTTGATCGTCGTGGCCAGCGGCAACGACGTACTGGTGCTGCCGCGCGGCCGCAGCCAGGAGGTCAAGAAGCTGATCGAGGCGATGAAGCAATAGTCGTCCGCCCCGGTCGCGGGGGGGGGGGGGGGGGGGGGGGGCGGGGCGCGGCGCGGCCCGCCC
>JAEWJQ010000403.1 GCA_023386515.1 Pseudomonadota bacterium
CGTTCATACCCTGCATCAACGGGCCTTCGATCACCTCGATCGGCCGGCCGCCGCGCGCGAAGATTTCCTGCCGCGCTTCCTCGGTATCGTCGACGACATGCGCGTCGATGCCCTTGACCAGCGCATATTCCAGCCGTTTGACGACATCGAGCCCGCGCCATTCCGCCGCTTGTTTCTCCGCCACCGCATCGGTGCCGCGGAAGCGCTCCGCCAGCGCGCCCAGCCGGTCGCCCGCCTCGGGATCGCGGTTGAGGATGACGTCCTCGCACGCGGTGCGCAGCTCGGGATCGATCGTGTCATAGACGTCGAGCTGACCGGCATTGACGATGCCCATGTCCATGCCCGCGGGAATCGCATGGTAGAGGAACACCGAATGCATCGCGCGACGCACCGGCTCGTTGCCGCGAAAGCTGAACGACAGGTTCGACAGCCCGCCCGAGATATGGACGTGCGGGCAGCGCGCCTTGATCTCCTTGCACGCCTCGATGAAGTCGACGCCGTAATTGTTATGCTCCTCGATTCCCGTCGCGACCGCGAACACGTTGGGATCGAAGATGATGTCCTCCGGCGGGAAGCCGATGCCGGTCAGGAGCCTGTAGGCGCGCTCGCAAATCTCGACCTTGCGCGCTTGCGTATCGGCCTGGCCGACCTCGTCGAACGCCATCACGACGACCGCGGCGCCATAGGCCATGCAGAGGCGCGCCTGTTCCAGGAACTGCGCCTCGCCTTCCTTCATGCTGATCGAATTGACGATCGGCTTGCCGGACACGCACTTCAGCCCCGCCTCGATCACGCTCCATTTGGAGCTGTCGATCATGATCGGCACGCGCGCGATGTCGGGTTCGGCGGCGATCAGCTTGACGAAGGTGGTCATCGCGTAATGCGCGTCGAGCTGGCCCTCGTCCATGTTGACGTCGACGACCTGCGCGCCATTCTCCACCTGCTGGCGGGCGACCTCGACGGCGCGCGCATAGTCGCCCGCCATGATCATCTTCTTGAACGCCGCCGATCCGGTGACGTTGGTCCGCTCGCCGATATTGACGAACTGGGTGGAGGAACTGGTGGTCATCGGTTCTTCTTTTTAGCCCCTCCCCTTCAGCGAGGGGTTGGGGGTGGGGCCTGTCGGATAGGGCTTTGATCTCGGTGAGACGGCGACGCCTCACCCCCAACCCCTCGCTGAAAGGAAGGGGCTTTAACGTCACGCCGCCATCGTGAACGGCTCCAACCCGGCCAGCCGCGTCCGCACCGGCGGCGTCGGTATCACGCGCGGCGGCACCTCGCGCACGCGCTCGGCGATCGCGGCGATGTGCGCCGGTGTCGATCCACAGCAGCCGCCGAGCACATTGACCTGCCCCGCCCCGGCCCATTCGTAGACCAGTCCCGCGGTCGTTTCCGGCGCCTCGTCATAGGCACCCAGTTCGTTGGGCAGTCCGGCGTTCGGATAGACCATGATCAGCGTGTCGCAGATCTCGGACAGGGTCTTGACGTGCGGGCGCAGCTGCTCGGCGCCGACCGAGCAATTGAGCCCGATGGTCAACGGCCGGGCATGACGCACAGCATGCCAGAACGCCTCGACGGTATGACCCGACAGGTTGCGCCCAGACAGGTCGGTCAGCGTCATCGACAGCATGATCGGCACGTCATGCCCGCGGTCCCGCGCCGCATCGAGCGCCGCCATGATCCCCGCCTTTGCATTCAGCGTGTCGAACACCGTCTCGATCAGGATGAAGTCGGCGCCGCCGTCGAGCAGCGCATCGGTCTGCTCGCGATAGACGCCCTTCAGATAGTCGAAGTCGATCTCGCGATAGCCGGGATCGTTGACGTCGGGGGACAGCGACAGCGTCTTGTTGGTCGGCCCGATCGCGCCGGCGACGAAGCGCGGCCGACCGTCGCGGGCAGCGAATTCGTCGGCGATCGTCCGCGCCATCTTGGCGCTTTCGTAGTTGATCTCACGCACAAGGTGTTCGGCGCCGTAATCGGCCTGGCTGATGCTGTTCGCCGAGAAGGTGTTGGTCTCCGCAATGTCCGCCCCCGCCTCGAAATAGGCGCGGTGGATCGCCGCCGGCACCTCGGGCTTGGTCAGCGCGAGGATGTCGTTGTTGCCCTTCTGATCATGGGTCAGGCCGAGCGATCCGGCATAGTCCGCCTCGGAGAGCTTCCAGTTCTGGATCTCGGTGCCGAACGCGCCGTCGGTGATCAGGATGCGCTTGGCCGCCTCGGCCAGGAAGATGTCGCGTGTGCTCATTGTTCCATCCCTCAAGCCCCTCCCCTGAAGGGAGGGGCTTGCCAAATTAGGCCGCCGCCACCGCCGCGCGATCCTTGGCGCGCACCCCCAGCAGGTGGCAGATCGCAAACGCCAGTTCGGCCCGGTTGAGCGTATAGAAGTGCAGTGACTTGACCCCGCCGGCATAGAGTTTGCGGCTCAGTTCCGCGGCCAGCGTCGCGGCAACGAGCTGGCGCGATCCGGGATGATCGTCGAGCCCCTCGAACAAGCGCGCCATCCACGCGGGCACGGCGGTGCCGCACATCGCGCTCATCCGCTGCACGCTCGCGAAATTGGTCACCGGCATGATCCCCGGCACGATCTCCGCGGTGATCCCCGCCGCCGCCACCGCATCGCGGAAGCGGAAGAAGGTTTCCGGCTCGAAGAAGAATTGCGTGATCGCCCGCGCCGCACCGGCGTCGATCTTGCGCTTGAGATTGTCGAGATCGGCAGCCGGATTGGCCGAATCCGGATGGCATTCCGGATAGGCCGCGACCGAAATCTCGAACGGGTGCAAACGCTTGAGCCCGGCAACCAAGGCCGCCGCATTCTCATAGCCGCCTGGATGGCCCTGGAAGCGCGCGCCGGCCGCCGGCGGATCGCCGCGCAGCGCGACGATGTGGCGCACGCCCGCCGCCCAATATTCCTGCGCGACCTGATCGATCTCCTCGCGCGTCGCCTCGACGCAGGTCAGATGCGCCGCCGCCGCCAGCGACGTCTCGCGCTGGATGCGCGCCACCGTCGCATGCGTCCGTTCCCGCGTCGATCCGCCCGCACCGTAGGTCACCGACACGAAGCTCGGCCCCAGCGGTTCGAGCGTGCGAATCGCCTCCCACAATTGCGCGTCCATCTTCTCCGTCTTGGGCGGGAAGAATTCGAACGACACGTCAAGGTCGCCCGCAACGTCGGCATAGAGCGGCGCCTTCAGCGCGATCTGCGCCTCTTCGAGCTGGTTCACCGAAATCGTCATGCCGCTTTCACCTCACGCAATCGTGCGCCGGGGCGCGCGCCCAGCCACAAGGTCACCGTCAATTCCCCGCCCTCCAGCGTGCGTGTCTCGCTCAATCCGAGCCCCGCTTTGGCGAACCAGCCGGCGATCTGCTGATCCCCGAAACCGAGGCGCGTATGCGCGTCGCGGGTGCGCAATTCCTCGCGATCGTGCGGCGCGAAATCGGCGATCAGCAGCCGCCCGCCCGGCCCCAACACGCGCGCCGCCTCGGCGATCGCCGCGCCCGGCTGCTGCGCGAAATGCAGCACGTGGTGCAGGATCGCGACATCCGCGGCCCCGTCACCGAGCGGCAGCGCATACAGGTCCGCCTGACGCAATTCGGTGTTGGTCCGATCATGCAGCTTGGCGCGGGCCAGCCGCAGCATCTCCGACGACCGATCGATGCCCAACGCCAGCTCCGCCTGCCCCGCAAACAGTTCCAGCATGCGGCCGGTGCCGGTACCGATGTCGATCAGCTGACCGATCGGCGCCGGTCCGATCAACGCCGCCATCGCCGCCTCCACCTGCTCTTCGGCAATATAGAGGGAACGGATCGCATCCCATTCGTCGGCATGTCCTTCGAACCATTGCGCCGCGCTGGCCGCCCGGTCGGCGCGCACCGCGGCGAGGCGGGCGGCGTCGGCGACCGCCCAATGATCCGGCGCGCTGGCGTGCCATTGGTCCAACGCCGCAGCGACGGGTGCGGTCGCAGCCTGTTTGCCGAGCGCGACAAAGACCCAGCTGCCCTCCTTGCGCCGCTCCGCCAGACCGGCGTCGCACAGGATCTTCACATGGCGCGACACGCGCGGCTGGCTTTGCCCCAGCACCTGCGCCAGTTCGCCGACGGACAGCTCCATCGTGCGCAACAGCGAGAAGATGCGCAGGCGCGTCGCGTCGGCAAGGGCACGAAAAATGTCGAGGGCGTGGCTCACGGGATCAACATATAAAGAAATCTTTATATGTGGTCAACGCGGAGCCGAAACCGGATCATCGCGTTGCACTCCGTCATACCTGGATCAATGTCCGGGTAGACGACGCAGGCCAATCACAAGGGAGAACAGATCATGAAGCGCATCCTCGTCCTCGCCGCGGTCCCAGCGCTAGCGCTCGCCGCGTGCAGCCAGAACGCCCAGGACAAGACCGCCGAAGCCGGCAATGCCATCGCCGCGGACACGCGTGCCACCGCCGACAATGCCGCCGACGACGTATCGGCCGCGACCAACGACGCCTTCGGTTCGGCCGAGCGTAAGATGGATCGCGCCGGCGACCGGATCGACAATGCCGCCGACCGCACCGGCGATAAGATCGAGAATGCCGCCGATCGTGCCGGCCGTGCGATCAGCAACGGTGCGGACCGTGCCGCCGATGCCACGGGCAATGCGCTCGAAAAAGCCGCCCGCGCGTTGAAGGACTAAGCCCCTGGCCGCCGCCGCCAGTCCGTCGGATCGGACTGGCGGCATCGGCTCGGCCTTGCCTGGCTGGTCCGTACC
>JAEWJQ010000406.1 GCA_023386515.1 Pseudomonadota bacterium
CCATCGGCCTGTTCCCGCACGACGGCGATCTTCATCGTCGCGCGCCTTACGCGATCAGCCAGATCACCAGCGCCGCGACGATCGCGCAGCCGACGGCGCCCCATTTCAGCATGCCGATCACGCTGGCATAGGTCGCCTCGTGCGGCTGCATGTTCCCGTTGCCGGCCATCCTCGTCATCCCTGTCTGGCCGCCGATGCGCGCGGCTGTTTGTCGAAACCTGCCCGCAAATCTCCATCCGCGTCAAGGCAGGGGCGTTTAAGCCGGCCTTTACCGTGGCTTGTGTACATCCTGCCCCGAATCGGGACGGGATAGACGATGACGCGCAATGGACAGCGGTTGCTTTTGCTGATCGACGACGAGCCGGCCCAACGTCGGCTGGTCGCCGCCCTCGCCGCCCGAGCCGGCTGGCGCTCTATCTTCGCCAATGACGGCGAGATGGCGCTGGCGCAGCTCGGTACGCAGGACGGCATGCAACTCGATGCGATCCTGCTCGATCACCGCGCGCCGGATGCCGACACCGCGCGATTGATCGCCGATCTGCGTGGCCAGCGACCGGCGCTGCCGATCCTGATGCTCACCGCCAACGGCTCGGTCGCGCATGCGGTCGCGGCGATGCGCGCCGGCGCCACCGATTTCCTGGTCAAGCCGCTCGCGCCGGAGCGGTTGCTCGCCGCGCTCGAAGCGGCGGTCGCCGGTACGGCCGCGGGCGAGTTGCGGCCGCTGACCGAGAAGATCCCGGCGCTGCTCGCCTTCGACGAGATCGTCGGCTCCGCCCCCGAATTCCGCGCCGCGCTGGCGATCGCGGCCAAGGCGGCCCGCGCCCGCGTGCCGGTGCTGGTCGAGGGGGAGAGCGGGGTCGGCAAGGAAGTGGTCGCCGACGCGATCCACGCCGCCAGCCCGCGCGCGAAAAAGCCGATCGTCACGGTCAATTGCGGTGCGATCCCGGCGAACCTAGTCGAATCGGAGCTGTTCGGGCACGAGAAGGGCGCCTTCACCGGCGCCTTCGAGCGCAAGATCGGCAAGTTCGTCGACGCCGACGGCGGCACGCTGTTCCTCGACGAGATCGGCGAGATGCCGCTCGACGCCCAGGTCAAGCTGCTGCGCGTGCTGCATTCGGGCGAGGTGCAGCCGATCGGCGCCCGCCATGCCCGCGAGGTCGACGTCCGCGTCATCGCCGCGACCAACAAGAAGCTGATCGAGGAGGTCGAGGCGGGCCGGTTCCGCGAGGACCTCTATTACCGGCTCAACGTCGTGCAGGTAACGATCCCGCCGCTGCGCGAGCGATCGGCAGACATCCCCGCGCTGGCCCGCCATCTGCTCGCGCGGATCGCCCAGCAACCGGGGTTGCGCCCGCTCGGCATCACCGACGAGGCCCTGGCCTTGCTCGTCGGCTACGACTGGCCGGGCAACGTCCGCCAGTTGCAGAACGCGCTGTTCCGCGCCGCCGTGCTCTGCGAGGGCGATGCGCTGACCCGCAGCGACTTTCCGCAGATCGCGGCGCTCGGCCAGCGGCGCAGCGGTCATACCGCCCCCGCGTCGGGCGCGGGCATCACCCTGTTCCGCCCGGACGGCAATCTGCGGCCGCTGGAAGACATCGAGGCGGACGTCATCCGGCTCGCCATCGGCCATTACCGCGGCCGCATGACCGAGGTGGCGCGGCGGCTGGGGATCGGTCGGTCGACGCTGTATCGCAAGCTCGGCGAGCTCGGCATCGACAATGCGGCCTGAGCCGCCCGGCCTACCACAGGACACCGTTGACCGGCTGCAAAGGCGCCGGCGCCTCGTCGCCGATCGATTGCAGCAGGTCGATCTCGATCGTCCGGCACATCGCCGATAGCGGCAGGTCGTGCACCGTATTGGCGAAGGGATCGACCAGATCGTCGCCGATCGCCAGAACGGCGAGGAACATCAGCCCCGCCACGGTCGAACCGAGCGGCGTCGCGAAGCCCAGGGTCTCGACCAGCCCGATCGGCAGCAGGATGCAGAACAGCTGCACGAACAGCGTCGGGAAGAAGCGATATTGGTTGGGCAGCGGCGTGTTCTTGAGCCGCTCCATGCCGCCCTGCGCATTGGCGATGTTGACCAGCACCGATTCCATCTGCGTCTGCTGGATCGTATCGATCCAGCCGGCGCGGCGGGCGTCATCGATGCGCCGGCCGGTGCCGTCGAGCAGCCCGTTGGCGATGTTGGTGCGCGCCAGCGACGGCGTCGCCTCGCCATGCGACAGGAAGCGCAGCACCTCGTCATCGACCGGCTGGCGCCGCAACTGGCAGCGCAAGGCGTTCACATAGGCGATCTGGCGCAGCACGATCGTCCGGCGCAAGTCGTGCGCCTCGTCGGCCGGCAGGAAGTTGCGCGCCTCGCGGCTGAGATTGCGCGAGGCGTTGATCATCAGCCCCCATAGCGAGCGCCCCTCCCACCAGCGTTCGTAGGCCGAGTTGCTGCGGAAGCCGAGGAACAGGGCGAGCACCGAGCCGAACAGCGTCAGCGGCAGCGACGGTGCGCGGAACGGCAGCACGTAATAGGTGACGGTGACCGCCACGTCCCAGACGAACAGGACGGTGAGCGGGCGCCAGACTTCGCTGACGATCTGGCGGAGGCGGGGGGTAGCACTGACGATCATGGGTCCTCTTTGCCGGTCCGATTAGCCGCCCAACGTCTCCGATGCTCGATTGCTGCGTTGCGAAATGTTTCCGATCCGGTCGTGTTCCCGGTCAGCCGCCGGCAAGCGCGCGATCGCGCAGGCCGCGCCACACCTTGAGCGCCTGCACCGTTTCAGCAACGTCGTGGACGCGGATCAGCTGCACGCCCGCATCCGCACCCTTGGTCGCCAATGCCAGACTGCCGCCGAGCCGGCGTTCGACCGGCGCCTCATTATCGAGCGCGCCGATCATCCGCTTGCGGCTCGCGCCCAGCATGATCGCGCAGCCGAGCCCGTGGAACAGGCTGAGATTGTTGATCAGCGCCAGATTGTCAGCGAGCGACTTGCCGAACCCGATGCCGGGATCGACCAGGATGCGCGAGCGCGGCACGCCCGCTGCCTCGACCGCGGCGATTCGCGCGGCGAGCCAGTCGAACACCTCGGTCGCGACATTGCGATAGGTCGGGCGGCCATGGCCGCCATCCTTGGGATCGGGCGAATGCATCAGGATCACCGGGCATCCGGCGCCGACCACCACCTCCAGCGCGCGATCGTCCCACAATAGCGCGGAGACGTCGTTGACGATGCCCGCCCCCACGGCGAGCGCCGCCGCCATCACCCCCGCCTTGCGCGTGTCGATCGACACCGGCGTGCCGCTCGCCGCCAGCCGTTCGGCGACAGGCACGACCCGGCCGATCTCGTCACCCTCCCAAACCTGCGCGGCGCCCGGCCGGGTCGATTCGCCGCCGAGGTCGATCAGCGCCGCCCCCGCCGCCGCCATGT
>JAEWJQ010000409.1 GCA_023386515.1 Pseudomonadota bacterium
GCACGACGATCTCCAGCCGGGCGATCGCATTCTGGAGGTTGTCGAGCTCCCCCGCCCATTCGAGGTGATAGCCGGCAGGCAGGTGGACGTTGCGCGCGATCCGCGCCTTCGCCTCGCCGACCGCCCCGCCGAGATCGCGGCCGCGCACCGAGAATTTGATCGGGATGTAGCGTTCCTGATGCTCGCGATAGATGAACGAGGCGCCGGTGGTCAGCCGCACGTCCGCGACCTCGGACAGCGGCACCTGGATCGTGCCGGTGCCGTCGGGGGCGGGCGCGCCGATGGTGATGCGTCGCACCGCCTCCAGCGAATCGCGCTGTTCGGGCTTCAACCGCACCACGATCGGGAAGTGCCGGTCGGTGCCCGCCTCGTACAGATCGGCGGTCGATTCGCCACCGATGGCGGCGGCGACGGTGGCGTTGACGTCGTCCGGCGTCAGGCCGTAGCGCGCCGCCTTGCCGCGATCGACGTCGATGCGCACCGTCGGCTGGCCGAGCGACTGGAACACGCCCAGATCCTCGATGCCCTGCACCTTGGCCATCTGTGTCTTGATCTGGTCGGCGTATTTTTCCAGCGTCGCGAGATCGGGGCCGAACAGCTTGATCGAATTGGCGCCCTTCACGCCCGACGCCGCCTCCTCGACATTGTCCTCGATGATCTGCGAGAAGGAGAAGTCGACGCCGGGATATTTCGCCTGCAACCTGTTCGACAGCTCCTCGATCAGCTTTTCCTTGGTCATGCCGCTCGGCCATTCGTCGAAGGGCTTCAGCGGCACGAAGAATTCGGCGTTGAAGAAGCCGGTCGCGTCGGTGCCGTCGTCGGGGCGGCCATGGGCGGAAAGGACCGCAGTGGTTTCCGGATATTGCGCGATGATCCGGCGCACGCCGTTGACGATCGGCTGCCCCGCCTCGAGGCTGATCGACGGCGGCAGCGTCGCGCGGATGTACATGTTGCCCTCTTCGAGGTGCGGCAGGAACTCGATGCCGAGCGACCGCACGCCGACCACCGCCAGGCCGAGCATCAGCACGCCGCCGCCGATCGCGAGCAGCCGGTTGGCGAGCGCGAAGGCCGCCGCCGGCTCGTAGACGCGGCGCAGCTTGCCGACGATCCACGTCTCCACCTCCGACAATCTGTCGGGGAGCAGCAGCGTCGCCAGCACCGGCGCGACGGTGAAGGTCGCGAGCAGGCCGCCGGTGATCGCATAGGCATAGGTCTTGGCCATCGGGCCGAAGATGTGGCCTTCGACCCCGGTCAGCGTGAACAGCGGCAGGAAGCTGGCGATGATGATCGCGGCGGCGAAGAAGATGCCGCGACTGACCTCGCTCGACGCGCCGAGCACCGCCGAGAAGCGGTTGGCGAGCGTGAAATGCCCCCCCGTTCCATTCAGGCGCCCGCTTTCGACATGGGCCGACCGTTCGACCATGTGGCGGAAGATGTTCTCGACCATGATCACGCTGGCGTCGACGACCAGGCCGAAGTCGAGCGCGCCGACCGACAGCAGATTGGCGCTCTCGCCCTGCAGCACGAGGATCAGGATCGCGAAGGCGAGCGCGAAGGGAATGGTCGCCGCGACGATGACGGCGCTGCGCAGGTTGCCCAGGAACACCCATTGCAGCGCGAAGATCAGCAGGATGCCGACCACCATATTCTCGAGCACGGTGTGGATCGTCAGGTTGATCAGGTCCGACCGGTCGTAGATGCGGGTCAGCTGCACGCCCGGCGGCAGCACGCCCGATGCGTTGATGTCGGCGACCTCCTTCTGCACCGCCTTGATCGTCGGCATCGACTGGGCGCCGCGCTGCATCAGCACGATGCCCTGCACGATGTCGTCCTGGTCGTTGTAGCCGGCGATGCCGAGCCGCGGCGCGTTGCCGATCTGGACGTGGGCGACGTCCTTCAGCAGGATCGGCTGGCCGCCGGCGGTGCCGACCAGCACGTTCTCGATGCCGCCGACTGACTGGATCAGGCCGACGCCGCGGACGATCGCTGCCTGCGTGCCGAAGTTGATCGTCTGGCCGCCGACGTTGCCGTCGCTCTTCGACAGCGCGGTCAGCACCTGGCTGACCGAGACGTTGTGTGCCGCCAGCCGGTCGTTGTCGATGACGACGTCATAGGTCCTGAGTTTGCCGCCCCAGCCGGTGACGTCGATCACGCCCGGAATGCGCTTGAAGCGGCGGTCGAGGATCCAGTCCTGGATCGTCTTCAGGTCCATCACCGAATAGCCGGCCGGCGCGGTGATCTTGTAGCGGTAGATTTCCCCGACCGGGCTGGTCGGCGAGATCGACGGCTGCGCACCGCCGGCGAGCGGCGGCAGCTGCGACAGGCGGTTGATGACCTGCTGCTTGGCCTGTTCGTTGGTGTAATCGTAGGTGAACTGGATCTTGACGTCGGACAGGCCGAACAGGCTGATCGCGCGGATCGCGGTCATGTGCGGGATGCCCGCCATGCCGACCTCGATCGGGATGGTGACGTTGCGCTCCATCTCCTCCGCCGACAGGCCCTTGGTCTGGGTGATCACCTCGACCATCGGCGGTACGGGATCGGGATAGGCCTCGATATTGAGGTTGGCGAAGCCGATCACGCCCGCGACCAGCATCGCGACGAAGATGCCGACGATCAGCAGCCGCTGGCGCAGCGCGAAGGAGACGATGCGATTCACTGGCCGAGGCCCGCTTCGTTGACGAACAGCGCGCCGGCGGTGACGATCCGCTCGCCCGGCTTCAGCCCGGCGGTGATCGTCACCTGGCCGTCGGTGGCGTCGCCGGTCTGGACGTTGCGCGAGGCGAGCAGGCCGTCGGGACGGACCAGCCAGACGCGGGCGGTGTCGCCCTCGTGGATCACCGCCTGCGCGGGCACGCGGATCGCTTCGCCGAGATTGCGGCGATGGATCGCGAAGCTGGCGAACATCTGCGGCTTCAGCGCGCCGTCGGGATTGGCGATGCTGGCGCGCACCGGCAGGCGGTGCGTCTGCGGGTCGAGCGCGGCGCCGACCAGATCGATCGTCGCGTAGAAGGCGCGGCCGGGCAGTGCCGGCGTGGTGACGGTCACCGCATCGCCGAGATGGACGTCGCTGGCGTCGCTTTCCGCGACCTGCGCGACCAGCCAGACGCGCGACGGATCGGTGATCATCATCACCGGCTTGTCGCCACCCTGCGAGACATATTCGCCCGCCGACACGTCGCGCGAGGCGATCAAGCCGCTGATCGGCGCATGCAGCGTGGTGACGTCGTGGATGCCGGTCACCTCGCCGGCATTTTCGAGCCGGGCGATCTCGGCCGGCGACTTGCCGAGGATGGCGAGCTTGTCGCGCGCCGCGCCGAGCGAGGCGGCGGCGGTGCGCGCGGTCGCCTGTGCGGCGACGAGGTCCGCCTTGGCCTGCTGGTAATCCTTCAGCGCGCCGCCGGCGGTCTGATAGATCTGCTGCTGGCGATCGGCATTGCGTTGGGCGGTGGCGAGCTGCGCCTGGGCGTTCTGCAACGCCGCCCGCGCCGCGAACAGCCCGCTGCGCGCGTCGACGAAATCGCTGGTCTTGATCAGCAGCAGCGCCTGCCCCTGGCGCACGCGCTGGCCGGCATCGGCGAGCACGCGCACGACCTGGCCCGAATAGGGCATCAGCACCGGCGTCGAATGGTTGCCGTCGACGCTGATCGCGCCGGAGGCGAGGGTCCGTTCCGCCGACTCGCCGACGCCGACGCGCATCGTCTGCAGCCCGGCCATCTGCGCGCCGGTCAGCTTCAGCGTGCCCGCCGGCAGCGGCGGCGGCGGCGCGGTCTCGTGATGGGTCAGCTTGCCGATCAAGGCGATGAGCAGCGCGACCCCGACGATCACCGCGGCGGCGATGCCCAGCCAGCGCAACTGCGCGGACCGCGACAGCGTGGTGGCGGCGGGAAGCGGTTCGGCGAGTTCGGCAGCGTGCATCGGAAGTCCTGACGAGATCAGACTGGTCCGGATAGGGCCTGTTGCTTACAGGATGCTTACGGTTGCTGCGTTGCGGGAAGGGGCGAAGAACTTTGCGAATTCTGCTGGTCGAGGACGATCCCGATCTGGCACGCGAGCTGGTCGACGCGCTGGAACGGCGCGGACTCGCGGTCGATCACGCCCGCGACGCCGAGGAGGGCGAGGCGTTCCTGCGCGCGACGCAGCACGACGCGCTGCTGCTCGACCTCGGCCTGCCCGACGCCGACGGGCTGACGCTGCTGCGCCGGCTGCGCGCGCGCGGCGTGACGCGGCCGGTGCTGCTGCTC
>JAEWJQ010000411.1 GCA_023386515.1 Pseudomonadota bacterium
GGTTGAGGGTATCGAGCACCCGGTAATGGATGCTGTTGCGGCCATAGCGCGCGCCGACGTCCCAGAAGAAATCGGCCGAGGCATCGCTCCGCACGCCGCCAGTGATCTCGCCATCATGAGTCACCGACGCCAGACGCGCACGCACGCCGTCGGGGTAGAGGGTCGCGACACTGAAATCGGGGAAAATCGCGTTTGCGCCTTGCTGATAGAAGGAGCGCCGGTAGATGGCCGCGCCCGGTCGCTGGAACGGAAGTCGATCTCCGCCCGGTTGGCGCCCGTGGTGCCGAATACATAGAGTTCGACGGACCCGACCGGCAGTGCCGCATCGATGCTGGCCAGACCGGTGTCGAGCAGCGGCTGCCCGACGCGGTGCCGCACGCCGACCGTACGATCCGTCCGGTCGCCATGCGCATATTGCCCGGCGACCACCAGATGCCCGGTGTCGCCCAGCGCCACGCCCGAGCGCCCGGCGATCTGGGCATTGAACCCGTCGCCGGCATAATAGCGCGATGCGAGGGCGTTCAACTCGGTGCCCGGCCGCTCGTTGAGGACCAGATTGATCACGCCGGCGATCGCGTCGGAACCATATTGCGCGGAAGCCCCGTCGCGCAGCACCTCGACCCGGCCGAGCGCGATATCGGGGATTTGCGACAGGTCGACCGCCTGCGCGCCCTGGTTCGACGTGTCGATGAAGGCCGAACGGTGGCGTCGCTTGCCGTTGACCAATACCAGCGTGCTGTCGGGGGACAGATTGCGCAGGGACGCCGGCCGCACGAAGCTGGCACCGTCGAAGCCTGGCAGCCGCTGGACGGTGAAGGCCGGTATCTCCTGGGCGATCTTGTCGCGGAGATCGACCGAGGGCGATCGCGCAAGATCGTCCGCGGTCAGTACGTCGATTGGTGCGGCACTGTCGGCCGCGCTGCGCTTCGGCACCCGGGTGCCGGTCACGATGATCGGGTCGGTATCGGCGGGCTTGTCGACCTGTGCGGCGAGAGGCGCTGTGGCGGCAAGTATCGCCGGGACGATGAGATGGGTCATGTGAGAAGCCTCGGCAAAGGAATGGGGATCACCGGACGGTCGCGGCGCTCTCCGCGGCAGCGAGGACGCGCAGGGCATTGCCGCTCCACAATTTCGCGATATCCGCCGGCGAATAGTGGCGACGCCGCAATTCGCCGGTGACGGCTTGCGTCTCGCCGGCGTCGTGCCAGCCGATCACGCCGCCGCCATGATTGAAATCGGAACTGATCGCGACATGATCGATCCCGATCAGGCGGACCGCATGATCGATGTGGTCGACCAGATCGGCGACGCTCGTGCCGGCGTGATAGATGTCGCCGACCTCCGCCAGGAACGCCTTGGTCGGCGCATCCGCCATGCGAATGCCGTCCATCGGATTGCCGCCGACCCTGGCGGCGGCGGCGGCGATCCGCGCCCGCTCGGCCGGCGTCACCTTGTGCAGATAGGCGCCGAAGGCGTTGATCGCGACCACCCGCCCTGCGCCGCGATCGCGCGCAATTGCGCGTCCGTCAGATTGCGCGGATTGTCGACCAGCGCACGAGCGTCGGAGTGGCTCGCGATCACTGGCGCCCGGCTCAGCGCCAGGTCTGCGCCACGCCGTCCGGGGTCAGCTGGGACACGTCGATCAGGATGCCGAGCCGGTTCATCTCGGCCACCGCCCGCCGCCCCAGGGCCGACAGGCCGTGATGCTCGTAAGGCGTGTCATCGGGCAGCAGGCGCGAAGAGTCGGCGAAGGCGTTGTTGCCGCGATGCACCAGACCGGCGATGCGAACGCCCGCCTCGTACAGGCGCGCGATGCCGTGCTCGTCCTCGCCGAGCGAATAGGCATTGAGGAAGCTGGGGATGATCGCCGTCCGTCCGCTCTCGACGATGCGGCGGACGTCGTCGGCGGATCGCGCGATCGCGACCTCGTCCGGGTGCTGGACCGCGATCGCCCGGATCGCCTGCAGCCGGTCGTCGAGCGCCTTTGCGGCGGCGGCATAGCCGGCGGCATCGCGCGGGCCGGTCGGGACGAAGGCGGCGATGGCGATGGCGTCGACCCCGCCCCGGCGGAGCAAATCGACCGCGATCCGATCGTCGCCGCCATCCGGCTTGGGCAGATCCGCATGGACATCGAAGACGAGTGGCCGGTCGCTCGCCTTCCCACCCCGATCGGCGGCAGCGGGCCGGGCACCGATCGTCAATGCCAGCGGGATCAGACCGTATAAGGCGACGCTGCGGAGCCTGCTCTTTCTCATGCGGGGGTTCCTTGATGGCGGTGTGGCGACAGCCAGGCGATCAGGGCCGCCGCGGCGACCGATACGGCGAAGAGGTACCAACCGACCGCGTGCAGCCCGGCGAGGAAGGTGGTCGCGAACAGTTCGTGCAGCCGCGCCGAGGTGATCGACGTGTCGGCAAACAGCGCGGCGAAGCCCGGTTCGGCGGTGAGCCCGCGATGCACGGCGTCGGCGGGGACGGCGACGGTGGTGACCGCACCGAACCGCGCCACCACGGCCTGTTCGAACGCGATGGTGGCGAACGCGAGCCCCAGCGCGCCACCGATATTATGAATGGTGGAGGCGATACCGACGGCCAAAGCTCCTGCCTCCGCCGGCAAGGCGGCAATCGCCGCCACGGTCGACGGACCGAGGATCGCCGCCCAGCCGAGGCCGATCAGGAACAAGGCCGCGACCAGCAGCGGCCAGTCGGGCTGGACCGGCAACAGCGCGAGGATGGCGGCCGAAACGGCGAAGACAGCGAAGCCGCCCAGCAGGAGCACGCGCACGCCCAGCCGATCGGCCACCCGGCCCGCAATCGGCGAGAAGATCCCGACGCCGAGCGTCGCGGTGAGCAACATCAGACCGGCCGCTTCTGCCGGCAGGCCGAGCACGGATTGCAGGTAGATGGGCAGCAGGAAGAAGGCCGAGCAATAGAAGGCCGCGAGCGCCGCGGTCGCGATCAGCGCCGCGCCCACGGCAGGCCGCACGATCCATCGCACCGGCAGGATCGGCTCGGGCGCTCGTTCCTCGACCAAGACCAGCGCCACGCCCGCGGCGATGGCCGGCACGAGCAGCGCCAGCGCCGCCAAGGACGTCCAGCCTCGAGCGCCGCCCGCCTGAATGCCCGCCACCAGCAACGAGGTCGTCAGGATGAGGAGCAAGGCTCCCGCCCAGTCGGATCGACCGGTCGCGGCAACGCGTGATTCGCTTACGACGGCGAGGCACAGCAAGGCGGCCACCACGACGAACGGCACGTTCA
>JAEWJQ010000203.1 GCA_023386515.1 Pseudomonadota bacterium
CGGCTGGAGCCAAGCTTCCCGGATGCGGACTGGCAGCGCACGCTCGACCGCGACGTGCGCATGCAGCGGCTCGAGGGTGGCTTTCTCGAGGAGCTGCGCGAGGAGGTGGCGGACGAGGCCGCGGCAGCGCCGACCGACGTGGACGGGTTCATCGCCTGGTTCGAGGCGCTGAAGCAGAGCGGCCCCGGCCAGCACGACCCTCTGTTCCGATGGCTGGCGGAGACGGCGACCCTCGACCAGCTCCGCTGGTTCTTCGAGCAGGAAGCGGCGGGCGAGGCGGGCTTCGATGATCTGGTCGCGATGCCCCAAGTCAAGCTGCCGCCCCTTCCCAAGCTCGAACTCGCGCGCAACTATTGGGACGAAATGGGACGCGGTCAGGCGGCAGGCATGCACGGACCGATGCTCAATGCCTTGGCTGAGACGCTGCAGGTTTGCCCCGTGATCGAGAACACGCTGTGGCAGAGCCTGTGCCTGGCCAATGCGATGACCGCGATGGCGACCAGCCGGCGCTACACCTGGCATTCGGTCGGCGCGCTCGGCGTGATCGAACTGACCGCGCCGGATCGGTCGGCCGCGACCGCGAAGGGGCTGAAACGGCTGGGCTTCACCAACAAGGATCGCCGCTATTTCGACCTGCACGCGGTGCTCGACGTCAAACATTCGGAAGACTGGAACCGCGAGGCGATCCGTCCCGCCGTCGAGGAAGACCCCCGCCGTGCGACTGCCATGGCGGAGGGCGCGCTGATCCGGCTGAAGTGCGGCGAACGCTGCTTCGCGGCGTATCGCGCGGTGTTGATGGGATAGGGAGCCGTCCCGCTATCCCGGCTCGTATCGATCGACGGCCTCGTACGGTCGTATCGGTTGCCCAATCAACGGACGGGTCTGCTTTCGCTGAGCCGTCACAAGAATGGTTCACGCGAAGACGCGAAGAAGATTGGTTCACGCGAAGGCGCGGAGGACGCAGAGGTGCTGCGCTCGCCGCGTCAGTGGCGCTAAAATCGCATATTGGAGAATGCGAGCGGCTTCGCCGAAGAACAACCACTCCGCGTCCTCCGCGCCTCCGCGCGAACATCAACCTCCTTCGTCGCGTCTTCGCGTCTTCGCGCGAACTCCAAGCCGCGCGCTTATCCCCAGGATCATACGAAGCCGAGGTTCCAGCTCGACTGGTTGTAATTGCCCATGTTCGGCAGGACGGTCGTGAGGTCGCCATTGCCGACGCCGAACCAGCTCGCCAGCGTCGCGGCATATTGGTCGACGGAGATCGTCGGTAGCAGCCGCCCCTGACCGACATCGTCGGCGGTGCCGTTGCCGATCGCCGGTGGGGTGCCATAGAAACGCTGGCCGCGCACCGCGCCGCCCATGACGAAATGGTGGCTGCCCCAGCCATGGTCGGACCCGTCGTCGTTCGATTGCAGGGTGCGGCCGAAGTCGGAGGCGGTGAAGCTCGTCACCTTGTCCGCGACGCCCAGCGCGACGGTAGTGTCGTAGAAAGCGCGCATCGCATCCGACACCTTGCCGATCAGCCCCGGATGCTGTGCGACGAGATTGTCGTGCAGGTCGAAGCCGCCGATCGAGACGAAGAACACCTGCCGCTTCGCCCCCAGCTCGGACGAGACGGAGATCATCCGCGCCACCATCTTGAGCTGATCGGCAAGCGCATTGCCGCTGGGGAAAAGGGTGAAGCCGGACGCCGGCGCATTGGCGAGCGCGCCCGAAACCTGCGCATAGGTGTCTAGAGCGCGCTTCGACACGCGGGCGTGCTCGCCGGCGAGGACGTGGCCGTTGCTGCCGGTCATCAGGCTGCGCAGCGTCGCGGCGGCGGTGGTCGAGCCGTAGAGCGTCGACGCATTGTTGAGCAGCGCGACTGGCCCGCCGGTGCCGACCGCATATTGCACCGCCGACCTGCCGGTCAGATAGACGGCATTGCCGCTGGCGTTGATGCAGGTCAGCGCCGAGGCGCCGTTGCCGCTCTGGAACAGGTCGCCGATCCGGCCGCCCCAGCCGGAGGTCGCGCCCTCCGGATTGGAGGCCTGGAAATAGCTTTGCTGGTCGTTGTGACTGAACAGTTTCGGCGGCAGCTTGACGCTGCTCGCCTGATATTGCGCCTTGGTGGTCGGTTGCACCAACGTGCCGACGTTGAGCGCCACCGCCAGCTTGCCCTGATTGAACAGCGGCATCAGCGAACCCATTGTCGGCGCCAGCGCATATTGCCGCCCGCCGGCCAACGCGGTCGCCGGATTAAGCGCGGTATTGGCCAGCGAATCGCGGGTCAGTGCGATGTTCGACCGGGCGGCCAAATATTTGGCATAGCTGTCGGCGTCATAGGGCGGCAGCGTGTTGGCATAGTCGTTGCCACCGTACAGGAAGATGCAGACCAGCGCCTTGTAATCGGTGGCGGTCGCCGCCGCCGCCTCGCCGATCGCGGCGAGGCTGGTGACGAAGGGCGTCGCCACCCCGGCAAGGCCGAGCGCGGCGCCACGCTTCAGAAAGGCGCGGCGAGACTGGTCGTGCGAGGTGCAATCGTGATCCATCTCAGCGCACCATGATGAATTCGGGGGAGGCAAGGGTCAGAAGGATCGCAATGTTGACGCGGGTCTGCGACCCGTTGCTGGCGGTGGCGGCGACGCTGTCGACGGCCGCGCGGATCGCAGTGACCGTCGCACTGCTCAGCTGGCCGGCGGCGAGCACCAGATTGACCTCGTCGACCAGCGCAGCGCTGTCCGCCGCCTTGGTCAGGATCGCGGTGTAATCGGCCTTCACGTCGCCGGTCCCGTTCAGCACCAGCGCCTGCATGTAGTTGACGTAGGCGACGACGCTCTGTTCGTTGGTGATCTGGAACTCGGGCGCGACCAGGCCGGCGCTCGCGATCCCAGTCGCCGGTGGCGTATAGGCGGGGCGGAAGAAGTTGAAGACGGTCTGGCTGCGCCCCATCGACTGCGCCAGCCGGTTGGACTGGTTGGATGTGTCGCCGATCGCCCAGGCGTTGGACGGCGAGGTCGCGCCGAACGCGCGGGCCCAGGCAGTCAGGCGCATCACCGGCTCGCGCAGCTTGCCGGCGGTGAGGCTGGTCAGCGCCGCATCGCTGCGCGCCTCGCTGTCGAGCAGGATCGCCTTGATCACCGCCTTCATGTCGCCGCGCACGCCCGATCCGTTGTCGGCGAAGGTCGCCGCGACACGGCCGACATAGGCGGGGGAGGGGTTGCTGGTGACCAGGCGCTGGATCAGCTGCTTCGACACGAACGGCGGCAGATTGGGATGGGCGAAGATGGTGTCGAGCGCGACCTTGATCGCGGCCATGCCGCCGCCACTGGTCGATGCGCCGAGGAAGGTGGCGGTGCCGGTCTCGTTGATCGCGGCGTTCATCACGAGCGGCTGCCGATAGCGATCGGGCGTGGTCGAGACGCTGGAGGCGAGGCTGAGCCCGGTGAAGACGCGCGCCAGCCCGGCGACATCGGCCTGCGTATAGGTTTCCGCCGGGGCGCCGCTGGTACCCGTCTTGACGCTGCCGTCCGTGTTGAGCTGGTAGAGGCCGAGCGTGAACAGCTGCATCAGCTCGCGCGCGTAATTCTCGTCCGGCTGCGCGCCCGTCGTCGCATTGGCCTTGCGGTTGTTGAGAAAGGTGAGGAACGACCCCATCGCCGCATTGGTGGTGATCGCGTCCATCAGGGTGCGGTAATTGCCGAACGCATTGTCGAGCAGCACATCGACATAGGCGGCGGTCGCGAACTGCTTCCAGTTGACATTCACGCCGCCGATGCCGACGACCAGCATGTCGAGCAGCGCCATGCCGACGCGCTGGCGCAGCTGGTCGGGTTCCGCGATCAGCTGGCGCCACATGGTGGCGTCGAAGCCGGTCTCGGCATTGATGTTGGCGGCGACATTATAGCCGTTGGCGACCAGCCAGTCCCAGTGCGCGGTCGCCCGCGGCAGCGCGAATTGGTCGTCGATCCAGCCTTCGTAGCGGCGGCTGACGACGGCATCGATCATCGTGCGCGTCGCGCCCATCGTCGCTTGCGCGAGGAAGCGGCTGGCCTGCGCCGCGGTGATCGCCGCCGGCGTCACGGTCACCGGCGTGCTGGGCGCCGCCGCGGTGGTGCCGCTACCGTCGCTGCCGCCACATGCAGCGACCAACAGCGCCGCGCCGAGCGCACCGCCCCCCTTC
>JAEWJQ010000207.1 GCA_023386515.1 Pseudomonadota bacterium
CCGGCCGCCGCCGCTGCGCGACTGGACGCGACGCCCACCCGCCACGCCGACTGCCGCGCCCCGTTGCGGGTCGACAGCAGCTGCCACGACAGGCGCGGCGTCGTGGCGTGCAGCCCGCGCGGATCGACCAGGCCGTCGACCAGCAATCCGCCGACCGCCCACTCCCCCGTCGCCGGCAGGGCTTTGGCAGCCGGCAATGCCGCCGTCATGGCACCTGCCCCCAGCAAGACCGATCGCCTGTCGAACATCATTCCCCCCTGATCCGATGGCCTGCCGAAACCGACGTCACGCGCGGCGCCGCGACGCTCCGCTCCACGCCATCCCATTGCGGGGACCATCTGGTATACGGTTCCGCCTGTCTGTCAAAGTGCATGCCGGATTGGACCTATGCCACCAGCGCGGCCGACGGGCATTCCCTTTGCAACGCATCAGTTATGAACCTTTCGGAAACTTCCGCCGCCTAAGGTCCGGATCGGTGGAGTAGAACCAATGCGTACGCGCTATCATTTTCCCAACGAGCGCCGGCGCGAAGAGCGGCGGGTGGCGCCGGCTGCGCCCTATCCCGGACCGGAGCGGCGGCTGGCGCAGCGGCGCAACGACGAGGTGAAGCTCGTCCGCAAACGCGAGCCGATCCACCGCGGCGTGCTGTGGGCCGGGGTGCTGGCACTCTTCTGCGTCGTCGATGCGGTCAGCCTGGGCGGCGCCTATCGCCATATGGTTGAGAATGCCGTCAGCGATGCCGCCGCACGGACCCGCGACTGGTCGGCCCATGTCTGGGACTGGGGCCACTGATCGGTCAGCCGAACACCCGATAAGGGTCGTTCAGGACCATAAGCGAGTCGGCACGGGCCAGTCCCACCAGGGTCAGGCCGTGGGCACGGGCGTGTTCGACCGCCATCGCGGTCGGGGCGGAGATGCCGGCGAGCAGAGGAGTTGCCGCAACCAGCGCCTTGTCCACCATCTCGAAGCTCAGCCGCGACGTGACGAACAGGAAGGCGTCGGTGCCGCCGGCGCGGGCGCCGATCAGCTTGTCGAGCGCATTGTGCCGCCCGACATCCTCGAAGGCCGCGACGATGCGCCCGCCCGCGTCGCAGGCGGCGGCGGCACGCACCGCGCCGGTCGCGGCATTGATCGGCTGGTGCGCGCGTAGGGCCGCGCCGGCGGCGAAGATCGCCGCTGCGGTTACCGTCGGGCGTGGCGGTCGCGCGGCGACGGGCCGGCGCCGTTGCTCCAATCCGGCGATGCCGCATAGGCCGCAGGAGGTATCGCTGCTGCGGTGGCGGACGCGATCGTGGATGCGGCCGGCGCAGGACGGCGCAAGGACGATGCGCAGGATCCAGCCGTCGGCGGCCTCGAACGGCTCGACCGCGACGACGTCGTCCGGCCGGTCCGCCAGCCGCTCCGTCAGCATGAAACCGGTCGCGAACGCTGCCAGATCGCGCGGCGTCATCATCATCACCGCATAGCCGAGCCCGTTGACCTCGATCGCGACCGGCGCCTCGACCGCAATGCCGCGCATGTCGTCCGAGGTGCGACCATCGGCGTGGACGATGCGGACGGGCTCGCGGCGAACGGGATTTGAGGGGACGGCGCTCATAGCGCCATCAGAGCCTCCGGCCGGTTGACGTTGGCAAGCGGCGTCGGGCGGGCGATGGGCAGCGCGCCGACGCTGCGCGCCCAGCCCGCGACCGACCGGGCGGCTCCGGCACGGCCGAGCCGGTTGAGCAGATTGGTGCCCACCACCGCCGGCCAGAATCCGATCACCGGCGCGTCGCCGCAATAAGCGGGCGCCCGCCGCGTCAGCGCCTCGAGCAACGGCGCGGGCAGGCGCGGCGTGTCGCAGGGTACCGTCAGGACGCAGCCGAAGCCGTGGGCGGCGGCATGGTCGAGCGCCGCGGCGATCCCGCCCAGCGGTCCGAGCCCGGGGGCGGGAAGGTCGGCGATCCCGCCGTCGCGGCCGACCACCACCACCGTATCGACATGCGGGGCCAATTGCGCGCGGACCAGATCGATCAGCCGCGCACCGTCGAGCAGCGCGACGGCCTTGTCGCTGCCGAAACGACGGGATTGCCCGCCGGCCAGGATCGCGCCGAGGATCAGGCGCTGCGCTCCACCCGCACGGGCACCGACTTTGCCGCCGGCACGTGGCTCTGGTGGGCGTGATGCGCGACCGGGATCAATACGTTGCACTCCGGATAATAGGCGCCCAGGCAGCCGGCCGGAATGTCATACGGCACGACCAGCAGATTGCCGACGCGCGTGTCGCCGTTGCCGCCGGCATCGCCGACCAGATCGACGCGGTCATGCTCCTTCAGCCCCATCCGGGCCATGTCCCCACGGTTCATCATCACCACGTCGCGCGTGCCTTTGATGCCGCGGAAGCGATCGTGATAGCCATAGATTGTGGTGTTGAACTGGTCGTTCGACCGCAGCGTCATCAGCCGGAAGCGCCCTTCTGCATCCTCGAAGCCGGTGGCGCTCATCGCGGTCGGCTCGTTGAATTCGGCGCGGCCGCTTTCCGTCTGCCATTCGCGATGCGCGGCGGGCACGCCCTTCCAGAAGCCGCCGGGGATCCACATCCGCTCGTTGAAGCGGTTGAACTTGTCTGGGTAGGTCGCCTCGATCGCGTCGCGCACCAGGTCATAGTCGCCGACCCAGGCGTCCCAGTCGACCTTCGGATTGGGCGCCAGCATCGCCTTGGCGATTCCGGCGACGATGGCGGGTTCGGACAGCAGGGTAGGGGCCGCCGGCGTCGCCCGGCCGCGCGATCCGTAGATGCGACTGAACGAATCCTCCATCGTCACCGCCTGCGCGCCGCCCGCCTGCTCGTCCGTCTCGATCCGGCCGAGGCAGGGGAGCAGATAGCAGGTCTTGCCCGGCAACAGATGGGTGCGGTTGAGCTTGGTTGCGATGCTGACCGTCAGCGGCAATTGCTGCCACGCCGGTTCGATTCGCGCCGTGTCGGGCACCGCGCGGGCGAGGTTGCCGCCCAGGCCGAGAAACGCCTGCGCGCTGCCGTCGATGATCCGCTCGCACGCCTCGACCGTATCCCAGCCCTTCTCGCGCGGCGGCTCGAAGTCGTAGAGGTCCTTCAGCCGGTCGAGCGGCGCCAGTTCGGGCTTTTCGGTGATGCCGACCGTCCGCTGCCCCTGCACGTTGCTGTGCCCGCGCACCGGGCCGAAACCCGCGCCCGGCTTGCCGACATTGCCGCGCAGCAGCATGAAATTGACCAGCATGTGCAGATTGTCGATGCCGTTGACGTGCTGGGTTAGGCCCATGCCGTAGACGCAGATCACCCGCTCGGCCTTGATGTAGATCCGCGCCGATTCCTCCAGCTCGCCGCGGGTCAGGCCGCTCTCGCGCTCGATCTCGTCCCATCCGATCGCACGCGCCCGGGCGGCGAACTCGTCGAAGCGCACCGTGTGCTGCGCGATGAACTCATGGTCGAGGATCGCCGGCCGCCCGGCCGCGCGCGCCGCATCGTCGGCCTCGATGACGTATTTGCTCAGGCCCATCAGCGCGGCGATGTCACCGCCGGCCCGCACCTGATGATATTGGCTGGCGATCGGCGTCGATTTGCCGGTCGCCATCTCGATCGGGTTCTGCGGATCGGTGAACCGCTCCAGCCCGCGTTCCTTCAGCGGATTGAACACGACGATGTCGACGCCGCGCTTGGCGCAGTCGCGCAACGGGTGGAGGAAGCGCGGGCTGTTCACTCCCGGATTCTGGCCGAAGTAGAAGATCGCGTCGCAGACGTTGTAGTCGGACAGGTGGATGGTGCCGACCGGCGATCCGATCGCCTGCTTCAGCCCGACCGACGTCGTCTCGTGGCACATGTTCGAACTGTCGGGCAGGTTCTGGCTGCCGTACATCCGCGCCATCAGCGCCCACATGTACGACGTCTCCAGGCTGGCGCGGCCCGAGGCGTAGAAGACGACCCTGGTCGGGTCGAAGCCCTTCAACTGCGCACCGATGTCGGCGAACGCCTCCGCCCAGCTGACCGCGACATATTTGTCGGAGGCGGCGTCATATTTCATCGGGTGGGTCAGCCGCCCGGCCTGTTCGAGATCGTAATCCTTCCAGCCGCGCAATTCGCTGATCGTATGCCTGGCGAAGAATTCAGGCGTGGTGCGATAGCTGGTCAGTTCCCAGGCGGTCGCCTTGGCGCCATTCTCGCAGAATTCGGCGATGTGCGGGTGGGCGGGCTTCCCCCAGGCGCAGGACACGCACATGAAGCCACCGGGCTTGTTCTGCCGGGTCAGTTCCTTGGCCGCCTCTGGCCCGACCTTCTCACGCATCGAGATTTCGGCGAGCGACTTCATCGACCCCCAGCCGCCGGCGGGACCCGTATAGGGGCTAGTGTCGATATCGTCCGTCTTGTGCATGTCAGGCCCTTCCGCTTGGAAGGACCAACGCCGCCGCCCGACTTTCGATGCAGGACGGTCATCTTTCGTACGGTGACGATCCGATCGGCTCGTGCCATCGATCTGTCAACAAACTGCAACTCGGTCGTCTTTGGACCTGTCTAGGCGCGGCCCCAATCAATCGGGGGACGACGACAGTGACGTACAAGAACAGGTTGCGCGCATGCGTGTGCGCGGGCGCGATGCTGGTTGCGGGCCATGCGCCCGCCTTTGCACAGACCGGTGGGCCCATTGCGGGCGAAGGTGACGATCCGCAACAGGCGCTCGGCGACATCATCGTCACCGCGCAGAAACGGCCGGAAACGCTGCAGAAGACGCCGATCGCCATCTCGGTGCTCGGCGCCGCCGATCTGACCAATCGTCATGTCCAGTCGCTGACCGACCTGGGCGACGGCGCGATCCCGTCGCTGCGCGTCGCGCCCTTCTTCTCACGGCCGGGCGCGCTGATCGTCAACGTGCGCGGCGTCGGCGTGCTGGGGGACAGCAACCAGCCGGCGCGCGATCAGGGCGTCGGCGTCTACATCGACGGTGTGTATCAGGGGCGGCCGCAGGGTCTCGGCGCCGCGCTGTACGATATCGACAATATCGAGGTGCTGAAGGGACCGCAGGGCACGCTGTTCGGCCGCAACACCGAAGGCGGCGCGGTCAATATCGTCACCAAGCGGCCCAGCGGCCTGTTCAAGATGAACGCTACCGCCGGCTTCGGCAATTACGGCGCCTATAAGGGCGAGGTGCATCTCGACCTGCCCGAAGCCAACGGGATCAGCGTCAAGCTGGACGGTGTGCTGACCCGCCGCGACGGCCTGGTCAGGAACCCGCTCGCCGGCGCATCCGACTTCAACGGCTTCGACAAGCGCGGCGCCCATGCCGAGGTGCTGTGGAAGATCGCGCCGGACTTCACCGCCGATTATGCCGTCGACACGTCGTACGACGCGACCACGACGCTGTACAACCAGCTGCTCGCGCCCGGTACCGGCCTGGCCGCGACGGCCACCGGCCCGGCGATCACGCCGTACAGGCTCGCCGCGGTGGCACGGCCGTCGCTGACGCGCCAGCTCGTCGCCCCGGTCGGCTCGCCCGAACAGCCAAGCATCGGCAAGACCAGCGGTATGCGCCTCAACCTCGAATGGCAGGCGGTACCGACGCTGATGATCAAGTCGATCACCGCTTTCCGCCGGCTGACCCAGGGGCAGTTCGACAACGGCTCGGCCGCGCCCGGTCTGCAGCAGCCGGTCACGACCAGCAATCCGACCGGCGCCTTCAACGTGCCGCAAACGATCGCCGGCGTCGCCTATCCGGGCTTTCCCTTCTCGCGATACAGCCTCGCCTATTTTGCGCAGCACCAGTTCAGCGAGGAACTGCAGGGAATCGGCACGATCGGCGACGAGCTGAAATTCGCGGTCGGTGTGCTCTATTACCGCGAAAGCGTCAACGACAATGCGCAGGCGTTCAACACCAACGCCTTCACCGATGCCGCGGGCAGCAGCTACGTCGCGCTCACGCTCGATCCGGCGACGCGCCCGATCGATCGCGCCAGCCATGTCACCACCACCAGTCTCGGCGCCTATGGCCAGGGCACCTGGACGCCCGCGGCGTTGGGCGACATCGCCCATCTGACGCTCGGCGCACGCTATACGCACGACAAGAAGGAGGGCGCGCTGACCACGGTCAACAATGCCGTGCCGTCGATCCCGGTCAACGGCGTCACCGTCACCGGGCCGATCCCGCTGAGCTATAGCAAGTCGCGCGTCGACCCGATGGTCAACCTCGCCGTCGACCTGGCCGACGATGTCCATGTCTATGGCACGTGGAGCACCGGTTACCGCTCCGGCGGCGCCAACTCGCGCTCGCTCAACTACGCTGCGTTCAACCCGGAAACCGTGTCGATGTTCGAACTCGGCGCCAAGACCCAGTTCTGGAACAATCGCGGCCGCTTCAACGTCGCCGTCTACGCCGGCACCTACAAGAACGTCCAGCTGGACTTTAGCGGCCTGTACGAAGACGTGGTCAACGGCGTCCGCGTCGCGACGACCCGTACCACGACCAATACGGTCAATGCGCCGGGCACCGGCCGACTGAAGGGAATCGAGGCGGAGCTGACGCTGGTGCCGACGCAGGGCCTGACGCTCGGCGCCAGCTACGCCTACAACCATGTGCGTATTCCGGGGACGATCAATCCCTTCCCGCAGACCGGCGGCGTGTTCATCACCGTGCCGGTGCCGATCTATCAGGTCTATACGCCCGACCATTCGGCAAGCGGAACGATCGACTATGAGGTGCCGCTCGACGGCGTCGTGTTGCGCGCGCACCTCGACGGCAATTATGCATCGGGCTTCTACGCCGGCTATACCGACTCGACCTATGATCCAGTCACCCGCGCGGTCCGCTATGCCCAGCCGAAGGGCGACGCCGGCCTGGTCTTCAATGGCCGGCTGGCCCTCGCGGACATCGCCCTCTCCGGTGGGACCAAGCTCACCGTCTCGGCCTGGGCCCGCAACCTGTTCAACGAACAGCATGTGTTCGTGAAGTCGGGTGCCCCGCAATCGGGGCTCAGCGGCTTCTTCAACGATCAGCGGACGTTCGGCGGCGAATTCAACCTTCGCTTCTGACCCTCGCTCCGGCCGGATCGTCGATGCGGTCCGGCCGGCCCTCGCCTCCTGTTCAGGGACGATCCTCATGCGTCATCTCGCCACCGCCTTCGCTCTGCTCGTCGCCGTCACCGGCGTCGCCGACGCCCGTCCGGCCGCCGCTGCCCGGACGGCGCACGACCGCCTCGTCCCCCTGCAGGGCGGGCAGAACTTCCGCGACCTCGGTGGCTATCGCACCAGCGATGGCCGCATCGTGAAATGGGGCATGCTCTATAGGTCGGGCGCGATGAACGCGCTGACCCCGGCGGACTTCGCGACGCTGGCGCAGCGCGGCCTGCGCACCGTCTGCGACCTGCGCGACACGCGCGAACGGAGCAAGGCACCGGTCGGCTGGCCGACGGGGCATGCCCCGTCGGTGTTCGCGGACGATTACGACATGACCGGGGCCATGCGCGAACTCGCCGATCCCGCGCTCGACGGTGTTAAGGCGCGCGCGATGATGCAGCGGACCTATGCCGATCTGCCGTTCCGCTTCGCCGGTCAGTATCGTCGCATGTTCGCCGAACTCGCCGCCGGCCATGCGCCGCTCGCGGTCAATTGCTCCGCGGGCAAGGACCGAACCGGTGTGGCGGCGGCTTTGCTGCTCACCGTGCTCGGCGTGCCGCGCGCGACGGTGATGCAGGATTATTTGCTCTCCAACCGCTATTTCGATCCCGCCCGCGCTGCGGCTCAGGATCCCAATACGGCGGCGTTCGCGCAGCGCCTGCCGGCCGACGCGGTGAAGGCGCTGATGGGTGTCGAGCCCGCCTATCTCGACGCCGCCTTCGCGGCGATCGAGGCGCGGCCCGGTGGCCTTGCCGCCTATCTGCGCGATCAGCTTGGTCTCGACCCCGCCACGGTCCGGCGCCTGCGCGACCTTTATCTGACCAGATGATGAGGGCGGCCTCGCCGGTCGCAGCCCGGCTGCCGACTGCGCCTGGCCGGGCAAGCGCCTCGTCCGGAACGGAAAAACGCATTCCTACCTAGTACATAGAAATTCTTTGACGTCGGTGCGAACCGGGCGGGGGTAAGGGCGTTGCCCCGCCGCCCGCGAGCGCGGGACGATAAAAGGATTTCAGGGAATGACACAGGGTCGCACCACCGCTCTCCTCGGCGCCTCGCTGCTGGCGCTCGTCGCGCATGGCGCCGCCGCGCAGACGGTCTCTCCGCCGCCGCAGCAGCAGGGCCAGTCGGGCCAGGCCGACGACGGCTCGGCGCGCGTCGACGATCAGGCGGGGCAGACGGCCCCCGCTGCCGGTGCGGCGACCACGGGCGACGAGGGCAACGACATCATCGTCACCGGCACTCGCGCAGAGGGCCGCACCCGGCTCGACAGCGTGTCGCCCGTCGACGTGCTGAGCGGCGCCAGCCTGCAGCGTCAGGGGACGACCGAGCTGGCCGCGGCGCTCGCCACCGTCGCGCCGTCGATCGACTTCCCGCGCCCGTCCGCCAACGACGCGACCGACGCGATCCGCCCGGCGACGCTGCGCGGCCTGTCGCCCGACCAGACTTTGGTGCTGATCAACGGCATCCGCGGTCACACCTCGGCCAACCTCAACACCAACGGCACCGTCGGCCGCGGCTCGGCGGCGGTCGACCTCAACACCGTGCCGACCGTGGCGCTCGACCGGATCGAGGTGCTGCGCGACGGCGCCTCGGCGCAATATGGCTCGGACGCGATCGCCGGCGTCGTCAACCTGCGCCTGCGCGAGGCGCGCTCCGGCGGCGGCGCCAGCGTCACCTACGGCTTCTACAACACCGACTTCGCCACGGCGAACAACCGGCGCAGCGTCAACGGCGAACCCGTCGTCACCGCCTCGGCGTGGCAGGGCCTGGGCTTCGGCAGCGACGGCTTCATCACCGTGTCGGGCGAATATACCAAGCGCCAGCCGACGAACCGCGCCGACATCGACACGCGCGTGGCGCCTAACCGCGTCACCGGCCGCTACGGCGATCCGGAAGTCGAGCAATATACCGGTTTCGTCAACGCCGGCACCTCGCTGACCGACAACATCAGCCTCTATGCCTTCGGCGGCTACCAGGATCGCGATACGCGCAGCGCGGCCTTTCCGCGGATCATCGCGACGACTGCCAGCGCCAACACCGTCCGCCAGATCACGCTCGCCGGTTATTACCCGAACGGCTTCCTGCCGATCATCAACACCAAGTCGAAGGACATCAATTCGGCCGCCGGCCTGCGCGGCGACTTCGGCGGCTACAACGTCGACCTGACGTTCAGCTACGGCCGCAACACCGTCGACTACCGCACGCTCAATTCGGCCAATTACGCCTTCGGGGCGGCGACGCCGAAGAATTTCTACGACGGCCAGGTCGCCTATGACCAATATGTCGCGGGCCTCGACGT
>JAEWJQ010000049.1 GCA_023386515.1 Pseudomonadota bacterium
TTGGAGAAGAGGAGACGTCCCGTGACCATTGCCCCCCTGATGCCCGTCTATCCGCGGTGCGGGGTGCGACCGGTGCGAGGCGAAGGTTGTTACCTGATCGCCGAGGACGGCACCCGCTATCTCGACATGGCGGCCGGCATCGCCGTCAACGCATTGGGCCACAGCCATCCCAAGCTGATCGAGGCGATCCAACGGCAGGCGGCGACGCTGATGCACGTGTCGAACCTGTACGGCAGCCCGCAGGGCGAGCATTTCGCGCAGCGGCTGGTCGACGCGACCTTCGCCGATACGGTGTTCTTCACCAATTCGGGGGCGGAGGCGGTGGAATGCGCGATCAAGACCGCGCGCCGCTACCATTATGCCAATGGCAATCCGGAACGGCATGATCTGATCACCTTCAACAACGCCTTCCATGGGCGCACGTTGGGAACGATCTCGGCGACCAACCAGGCGAAGATGCGCGACGGCTTTGAGCCACTGCTGCCGGGCTTCAAATATGCGCCCTTTGACGATCTCGAGGCGGCGTTGGCCTTGGTCGACGAGCATACCGCCGGCTTCCTGGTCGAACCGATCCAGGGCGAGGGCGGCCTGCGCCCGGCGAGCGAGGCGTTCCTGAAGGGCTTGCGCCAGGCGTGCGACGAGCGCGGCCTGCTGCTCGTGCTCGACGAGGTCCAGTGCGGCTATGGCCGGACGGGCAAGTTCTTCGCGCACGAACTGTACGGCGTCACGCCCGACATCATGGCGTCGGCCAAGGGCATCGGTGGCGGCTTCCCGCTCGGCGCCTGCCTTGCCACGGCGGAAGCGGCCAAGGGCATGGTGTTCGGCACCCACGGCTCGACCTATGGCGGCAATCCGCTGGCGATGGCGGCGGGCGAGGCGGTGCTCGACGTGATCCAGGAGCCGGGCTTCCTCGACCACGTCACCGCCATGGGGCAGCGGCTGCGCCAGGCGCTCGAGCAGATGATTCCCAACCACGACCATCTGTTCGAGGAGGTGCGCGGCCACGGTCTGATGCTCGGCCTCAAGCTGAAGACCGACGCACGCCGCTTCGTCGGCTTCCTGCGCGACGAGCATCAATTGCTCACCGTCTCGGCGGGCGACAATGTCGTGCGCCTGGTGCCGCCGTTGGTGATCGACGAGAGCCATGTCGCCGAATGCGTCGAGAAACTGAGCGCGGCGGCGCGCGTCTACGTGCCCGTCGCCGACGATTGATCGAATGCCCTCTCCCGGTGGGAGGGGGATTTCGGGTGAACAGCGCCCCGCACTGTTCGGGACATGCCGGTGGCGGTCCGACCCGATCATAGCCCGCGTTGCGAGCGTGGGAGGTGAGGGCGGCACGGACGCAGCGCCGCTCATCCTTCGCGCTTCGCGGCCCCCTTTTGCGGGAGGGGACAGAAGGATCGACGATGCGCCATTTCCTCAACCTGACCGATGCCGGCGCCGACGGGGTCGCGGCGATGCTGGCCGACGCCATCGATCGCAAGGCGGCGCGCGCCGGCTGGCCGAAAGGCCGCGTCGACGCCGACGCACCGCTCGCCGGCCATGTGCTGGGGATGATCTTGGAGATGAATTCCACCCGCACCCGCGTGTCGTTCGACATGGCGATCCGCCAGCTCGGCGGCACGTCGATCGTGATGGACGCCGGCTCGATGCAGCTCGGCCGCGGCGAGAGCATCGCCGACACCGCGCGCGTGCTGTCGGGCTATGTCGACGCGATCATGATCCGCACCGACGACCATGCCAAGGTCGAGGCGATGGCGCGGCATGCGACCGTCCCGGTCATCAACGGCCTCACCGATGCGTCGCACCCCTGCCAGATCATGGCCGATCTGCAGACGATCATCGAAAGCGGCAAGGCGCTGCCCGGCCTCAAGGTCGCCTGGCTGGGCGACGGCAACAACGTCCTCGCCTCGATCATCGAGGCGGCGGGGCTGATGCAGTTCGACGTCGTCGCCGCCTGCCCGCCCGGCTTCCACCCTTGCGCGGCGGACGTCGCGCTCGGCCGCGGTCGCGCCCGCGTCGTCGGCACGGCGGCGGAAGCGGTCGCTGGGGCGGATATCGTCGTCACCGATACCTGGATCTCGATGGGGCAGGCGCATGCCGAGGAAAAGCTGGCGGCGATGATGCCCTTTCAAGTCGATGCGGCGCTGATGGCGCAGGCCAAGCAGGACGCCAAGTTCCTCCATTGCCTGCCCGCGCATCGCGGCGAGGAAGTGGTGGATGCGGTGATCGACGGCCCGCAGTCGCTGATCTGGCCGGAGGCGGAGAACCGGCTGCATGCCCAAAAGGCGGTGCTGCGCTGGGTGTTCGGACAGGTGAGATAGGACTGTCGTCACTTCCCTCGTCATTCCGCCGCCGCGGCAATGACGGAATGGGGGGCGGTCATCAGGCTCGAGCGACCGTGCCGAACCGCCCACTGTTCAATCCGCTTGCAAGCCCCCATCTTGTCGCGATGCAACAGACCGTGACGTTCGACCTCGATCGCGCCCTGGCGTTCGCGATCCCCTCCCGCTCGGCCCGCGGCCGCTTCGTGCGTCTGGGGCCGGCACTCGACCAAGTACTGGCCGTCCACGCTTATCCGCCGGCGATCGAGGCGCTGCTCGCCGAGGCGCTGACGCTGGTCGCGCTGCTCGGCTCGACGCTGAAGGACCCGCAGGGGCAGCTGACCATCCAGACGCGGACCGATCGCGGCGCGATCAACCTGATGGTCTGCGACTATCGCGGCGGCGAGGTGCGCGGCTACATCCAGTATGACGCCGACCGGCTCGCCGAACTGCCGGAAAAGCCGACGCTGTTCGCGCTGTTCGGCGAGGGGTATCTGGCGATCACCTTCGACCTCGCCACGACGGGCGAGCGCTATCAGGGAATCGTGCCGCTCGACGGCGCGACACTGGCCGAGGCGGCGCAGAGCTATTTCATCCAGTCGGAGCAGATTCCCAGCCTGGTCCGCGTCGGCATCAGCCGCAAGGACGGCCACACGATCTCGGGGGGGCTGTTCCTGCAGCATCTGCCGGAAGGCGAGGTCGGGCGCGAGCGGCTGCACACGCGGCTGGATCATCCCGAGTGGGAGCATGTCGCCGCGCTTGGCGAGACGATGGGGGCCGACGAGCTCGCCGACCCGGCGCTGCCGCTCGAGACGCTGATCTGGCGTCTGTTCAACGAGGAAGAGGACGTGCGGGTGTTGGCGGAGACGCCGCTCTCGCGCGGCTGTCGCTGCACCGGCGAGTATATCGCCGGCGTCCTGTCCAAGTTCACGGTCGAGGAACGTCGCGAAATGGCGGACGAGAACGGCCTGATCCAAGTCGATTGCGCCTTCTGCGCTACCAAATTCCCGGTACCGGCGGAGGGCTGAGCAACTCACCGCAGACGGGCCACCACTCGTCCCAGGCGGCGTCGGCATAAAAAATTCGGTGCAACCTCATGGTGTTAATCGGTCTTTTACCATCTCGTGCTAGACGGCGGGGGTGCAAACTCCTGCGGTGAGCACGCTTTTCTCCCAAGCGAGCAGCAATGCTCTCCCTCGAAGGGTCGCGCATGCGTGCGCGGCCCTTTTCTTTTCGTCGGAACTGGCCTAGCCGCGTCCGGATCATGACACGCCAACCTGCTGCGGTCGTGCTCGTCTCCGGCGGGCTCGACTCGATGATCTCCGCCGCCAGCGCGCGCGAGGCGGGCTATCGCCTGCTCGCGCTGTCGATCGACTATAATCAGCGTCACCGCGTCGAACTCGCCGCGGCGCGGCGCGTCGCGCACGAACTCGGTGCCGAACGGCATATCGTGCTGCCGATGGACCTGTCCGCGTTCGGTGGTTCCGCGCTGACCGACGACATCGCCGTCCCCAAGGATGGCGCGGGGACGGAGGCGGGCGGCGGCATTCCCGTCACCTACGTGCCGGCGCGCAACACCATCTTCCTCAGCCTCGCGCTCGGCTGGGCCGAAGCGGCGGGCGCGCGGGATCTGTTCATCGGCGTCATCGCCCTCGACTATTCCGGTTATCCCGACTGCCGTCCCGAGTTCATCAAGGCGTTCGAGGGGCTGGCGGAGATCGCGACCAAGGCGGGCGTCGAGGGATCGCCGTTCCGCATCCACGCGCCGCTGCAGGACATGACCAAGGCCGACATCGTTCGCGAGGGCCAGCGGCTGGGCGTCGATATGGGACTCAGCTGGTCGTGCTACGATCCGGCGCCGGGCGGCGTGCACTGCGGCCTGTGCGACAGCTGCCGCCTGCGCTCGCGCGGGTTCGAAGAGGCCGGCATCCCCGATCCGACGGTCTACGCGACGCGGGCGTGATGCGGCGATGAGCTACGCGGTCAAGGAGATGTTCCTGACGCTCCAGGGGGAGGGGGCGAATGCCGGCGCGCGCGCGGTGTTCGTCCGCTTCGCCGGATGCAATCTCTGGAGCGGGCGCGAGCCGGACCGGGCGACCGCGGTCTGTCGCTTCTGCGACACCGATTTCGTCGGCACCGATGGTGTCGGCGGCGGCCGCTTCGCCAATGCGGTCGCGCTGGTCGCGGCGGTCGAAGGGCATTGGGGCGAGGGCCGCGATCACCGTTTCGTGGTACTGACCGGCGGCGAGCCGATGCTGCAGGTCGACGATGCCCTGGTCGAGGCGCTGCACGCCGCCGGGTTCCGCATCGCGATCGAGAGCAACGGTACGTTGCCCGCGCATCCCGGCATCGATTGGGTGTGCATCAGCCCGAAGGCCGGCAGCACGGTGGTCCAGCGCTCCGGGGATGAGCTGAAGCTGGTCTGGCCGCAGGCGGGCAGCGACATCGACGAACTGGAAGGCTGGGACTTCCGGCATCGATTACTGCAGCCGCTCGACGATGCCGATCACGTCGCGCATGTCGAGGCGGCGATCGCTCTGGTCATGGCGAGGCCGCAATGGCGGCTGAGCCTGCAGACCCACAAGA
>JAEWJQ010000209.1 GCA_023386515.1 Pseudomonadota bacterium
GCCCTGGGGAAGGAGAGGCCGCGCCGAGCCGGTCAGAAGGCGTAACGCACCCCCAGATAGAATTGCCGCCCGGTGTGGCTGTTGACCAGGATGCTGTCGCGGTTGGTGTCGGTGAACTGCTGATTGAACTGGTCGGTGAGGTTCAGCCCCTCCAGCGTCAGCTTGATATGTGTGTTGAACGCATAGGAGATCGAGGTGTCGAAGGTCAGCGTGGAGCGCACGCCGTCGGCGTTGTTGAAGCTCGTCCCGCTCGGCACCGCGGTCAGATAATTGTCGCGATAGGCCGCGGAGACGCGGGCGCTGAACTTCTTGTCCTCATAATAGAGCGTCGCGTTGAACGCATTCTTCGAAAGACCGGTGAGGTCCGCCTCGGTGAAGCCGGTCGCCGACAGCGTCGAGAAATAGCGGATCCTGGAATCGACGAACGTATAGTTGAGCAGCGTGCCGAAATTGGCGAGCGCCCCGGGCAGGAAGCTGAACGGCTGCTGGTAGTTGATCTCCAGCCCCTTGAGCGGTCCGCCCGGCGTGTTGACCGGCTGGCTGAAGGTGAACTGGTCGTTGGCCGACACGCCGAGCCCGTCGAGCAGCGACGTCGGCAGGCCCGAGGCGCTGAACGGCTGGGTGATCCGCGCGGTCTGGATGAACGACTTGATGTCCTTGTAGAACAGGCCGACGCCCAGGAAGGCGCGCGGCGCGAAATACCATTCGGCGGACAGGTCGAGCGTGTTGGCGCGGATCGGTTCGAGCTGCGGATTGCCCGAGCTCACCGAGAAGACGCCGACGGTGCTGAGGCTGCCGCCCGGCGTCACCGAGCCGAGGTTGGGCCGCGTCATCACCTTGGCGGCGGCCAGGCGGACGAGGAAGTCGGGCGTCACCTCCGCGGTGAGGTTCAGCGCCGGCAGCCAGTCGTCGTAGGAGCGCGTCACGCTGACCTGCTGCGCCGCGCCGGCGACGAGCTGATAGCCGCGCGAGGTCTGTTGAGTATGAACGTAGCGGACGCCGATGTCACCGCGGATCGGGATGCCGACGTCCGCCTTGAAGTCGGCCTGGACATAGCCGGCGGTGTCGACTTCCTGCACGCCCCGAATGTTGCCGCGCGCGTTGGCATTGCTCGCGCCGCTCAGCGCGAACAGGCCGGTGTTGCTGTAGATGTCGAACAGCTTGGCGAAGGCGTCGATGTTGGGCGTGATCCACGACGAGACATTGCCCGACGGATCGCCGAGATTGCGGCCGAAGCCGGTGAGCAATGTCGTCAGCGAGGCAAGGCTGGTGCCCGCGGGCAGCTGCGGCACGACGCCCTCGTTGACCCGGGCCAGCGCGTCGGAGGTGAAGCGATAGCGTTTGACGTTGCCGCCGACCTTCAGCGTCAGCCCGTCGTTGAGCGTGTAGGCGAGGTTCGCCTGCGTGGTCAGGATGGTGTTGTCGACCGAATTCGGCCGCAGCCGGATCTCGGACCGCGGGATGCCGAAGCCGAAGCTCGCCGGATCGTTGACGTCGAAGCCATAGTTGATCAGCGGCAGATTGCGGTCCGGCCGATAGTCGTAGCTATAGCCGTCGGTGTTCTCGCGGTTGATGATCACCGTGGTCTGCACCGGATTGTCGAAGAACGAGCGGGAATAGCCGATCAGCGCGGTCAGCTTCAGCGCCTCGCCGAACTTCTGTTCGCCGGTAAGCGTATATTGCGTATATTCGGTGCTCAGCTCGTCGCGGCGGGTCTCGCTCTGAATGTCGACGTCGTTGAACACGCCATAGACCATGTCGCCCTTGCCGTTGATCTCGCCGTTGAGGGCGATCGCCTCGGGGCGGCCACCCTGCGACAGCGGGCGGGCGAAGGACAGATTCTCCAGCCAGTTCTCGGTGCGGGTCGCGGAGAATTTCGAATAGAGGACGTCGGCGCTGACCAGCGTGTCGCTGGTCGGCTGCCATTGCAGCGAGCCGGTGATACCCAGCCGCTCCTGATCGTGGGTCAGCCGGCCGTAGCGCGGGAAGCGCGGGCTGTAGGTGGTCACCGCATTGGCCGCGGCATAGGGCGAGGCGGGATTGTAGCCGCCGACGTTGGTGCCGTCGAGCCAGCCGCCCGAGCCATGCCCTTCCTCGAAGATCCGCCGCTTGGTGTAGGAGGCGGAGACAAGCGCGCCGAGGGTGCCGCCGGCGAAAGTGTCGCTGATCACCGCGCTGAGCTTCGGGTCGACCTTTTGCGACAGGTCGTTGTAGCCAGCCTGGGCCGAGGCGACGAAGGTGAACTTATTATAATCGAACGGCCGTGCCGTGGTTAGGTCGACCGTCGCGCCGAGCGAGCCCTCCTCCGTCTCTGCCGAGGCGGTCTTGCGCACCGCGATCGAGTTGAACAGCTCGGAGGCGAAGACGTTGAAGTCGAACGCCCGGTTGCGGTTGTTGCCGCCAGAGCTGTCGGTGCCGCCGGCGGTGCTCTGCCCCTCGACGCCGTTGACGCGGACGCGGGTGAATTGGGGGCCGAGGCCGCGTACGGTGATCTGGCGTCCTTCGCCCGCATCGCGCGCGATCGAGACGCCCGGCACGCGCTGGATCGATTCCGCCAGATTGTTGTCGGGGAAGTCGGCGATGTCCTCCGCCTTGATGACGTCGACGATGCCGTTCGACTGGCGCTTTTCGTTGAGCGCGCGGCCCAGGCTGCTGCGGAAGCCGCGGACGACGACGTCGCCTTCGCCGTCGGGCTGCGTACCGGCCGCCTGGGGGGCGACGTCGGTCGGGTTGTTCTGCGGCGGGACGGCGCCGCCCTGCTGGTCCTGCGCCGTCGCGGAGCTGGTCTGCGCGACGCGTTGCAGCACCGGCGGCGGTACCAGCTGGGCGACCTGACGGCGCTTGAGGACGATGGAGCGGCCCACGGTAACCGGTGTCAAATCGGTGCCCGACAAAAGCTGGCGAAGTGCCGCTTCGACCTCCATCGACCCTTCGATCCGGTTGACGGTCAGGCCCTGCGTCACCGCAGCGGGAGCGAGGATCTGGATGCCGGCCTGATGCGCGAACAGTGGTATGCCGGTGCGCGCGGTCTGCGCGGGAATGTCGAAGCGGCGGACCTGCGCCTCGGCCGCCGACGGCAGCGCGGCGACGCAGGCGAAAGCGGTGGTCCCCAGACAGAATGCGCGCATGTCGATCATCGTCCCCTCCTGTGCGGCGCCCTGTAATCGGTGCGCTCACCAGGTAAGAGCCTAGGTTGTCGCGTTTCCGTCGTCGCTGCGATGATTTTTTCGGGTCAGGCGGATTTCCTGCGGCGTGGTGGTGGCGACTATGTCGAACGACGTTGCCAGCATCGCGACGAATTCGTCGGGATTGTCGATCTGGAACAGCCCCACCAGCCGCTCGTCCTTCAAGCTGTCGTCGGCCAGCACGATCTGCCGCCGGTTGTAGCGGTTGAACTCGCCGATCGCATAACCCAGCGTCTCGTTCTCCAGCGCGATCTCACCGTCGCGCCACGCCAGCGAGCGCTGGATCGCGG
>JAEWJQ010000226.1 GCA_023386515.1 Pseudomonadota bacterium
GCCGATCCGTTCGGCGGCTGGGTCGCCTTTCCCGCTTATGCCACCGGCCGGCTCGGCCGCATCCGCGTCACCCGGGGCGGCGGCAGCGGCTATTTCGGACCCGGCGCGCTCGCCGGCACCGTCGAACTCGACAGCGCCACGCCCGACCAGCTCGCTCCGCTGGAAGGCAGCCTGTTCTATGGCAGTCGGGATTCCATCGAAGCGCAAGGGTCGGCGGCGCTGGTCCGCGACGCCGGTTTCGCCACCCTATCCGGCGCTTATGCACGGGGCGAGGGTTTCACGCCGACGGTGGGGGAAAGCCGCGGCCCGGTCGACCGGCCCGCCCCCTATGAACAGGCCTCGGGCGCGCTGCGTACCGTCGTCCGCCTGGCGCCTGCCACCGAGCTGCAGGCCAATGTCGCCGCCTTCACCGACAGCCGCGATCGCGGTACCGACTTCACCGCCAACCGTTCGCAAGGGGCGGACGCCAGTCTGCGCCTCGTCGGCCGTGGCCGTTGGGGCTGGTCGGCGCTCGCTTATCTGCAGACGCGCGCCTTCGCCTCCAGCTTCGCCAGCATCAACGCCGCGCGGACCAGCGCGACCCAGACGCTCGACCAGTATAACACACCCGCCACCGGCCTCGGCGCGCGGCTGGAGGTGCAGCCGCCGGTCGCCGCCAACGTCGATTTGCGCCTCGGCGCCGACCTGCGCGACGTGTCCGGCCGCACGCAGGAGCTGTTCAGCTATGCCGCCGGCGCGCCGACCCGCCGCCGTCAGGCGGGCGGTGAGACGCTGACCGGCGGGCTGTTCGCCGACGGCAGCGCCGACCTGGGCGCGCTGACGCTGACCGGGGCGGCGCGGGTCGACCGCTGGACGATCCGCGGCGGCTATCTGACCGAAGCGCCGCTCGCCGGGGGTGCGGCGCTGACCAACAACCGCTTTCCCGACCGGTCGGGGACGGAATTTACCGGCCGCGCAGGCGCGGCGTGGCGGCCGGTCAGCGGCGTGACACTGCGCACCGCCGCCTATCGCGGCTGGCGCTTGCCGACGCTCAACGAACTCTATCGCCCGTTCCGCGTCGGCAACGACGTCACCGCCGCCAATGCCGCGCTCGACCCGGAACGGCTGACCGGGATCGAGGCGGGAGTGACGCTGACCCCGTTGCGCGGCGCGAGCCTCGCCGCCACCGTCTTCCACAACCGGCTGGCGGATGCGATCGCCAACTTCACGCTGTCCTCCACCCCGACCAGCGCCTCGCGCGTCCGCCGCAACCTGGATGCGATCCGCTCCACCGGCTTGGAGGTCGATGCGGCCTATGCGCCCGGCCCGGTCGGCATCCGCGCCTCATGGAGCCATGTCGATGCAAGGGTCGAGGCGAGCGGCGCCGCAATCGCGCTCGACGGCCTGCGCCCAGCGCAGACGCCGCGCGACACCGTGTCGACGACGCTCGGCTGGCAGCGCCGCGCCTGGGCATTGTCGACGACGCTGCGTCACGTCGCCCGCCAGTTCGACGACGACCAGAACAGTCGCAGCCTCGCCCCCGCGACGACGCTCGACGCCTTCGCCGCGCTGCCGCTCACCGCGGCGCTGACGCTGGAGGCGCGAGGCGAGAATTTGTTCGACGAACGGGTGGAGGCCGGCATCAGCAGCGGCACCATCGTCGAACGCGCGACGCCGCGGACCTTGTGGATCGGGCTTCGCGCCAAACTCCGATAACTCCCCCCTCAGGGGAGGGGCCGAAAAAGTGCTGTCCTACACGGTTGCGACCCGCGTAGCGTTCACCGCGCTCTTTCTCATCGTTGAAGTGCAAGCAACAATCGTACGTCGGTAAAGCCGGCGACGCATCATCCAGGCGTCAAATCTGTCAAGACTCGCGGCCGCCACCTGCATTGACGCCCCCCGGACCCGCGCCTAAAGGCCCGGACCGTGAAGGGTCCCCGGCAACGGGGTCAAAAGGGAAGTCCGGTGAGCCTTGTCGCGAGCCCGGCGCTGCCCCCGCAACTGTGACCGGATAGCGGTCCTCCGACATGCCACTGGGCTCAGGCCCGGGAAGGTGGAGGAACCCGCGACGACCCGGGAGCCAGGAGACCTGCCTTTCACCGTCGATCCACTGTGCGGACGGGGTGTGCCGGACAGCCGAAGGGGGGACCTTCGTGAGCGAACGACATCCGCCGTGGGCGAATGGTCGCCCGCGGTCACGAAGGATGGACGATAGAATGACCGTGACCCGCTACCTTTCCGCCGCCGGCGTGCTGGCGCTCGCCGCCGCCTGCCTGTCGCCCGCCGCGGCGCAGATCGCGCCCGCCGAGGACCGTTCCGACGATGTCATCGTCACCGCCGCCCGCGTCGAACAGGCGGCGAGCGAAGTCGGTCAAGCCGTCACCGTCGTGACGCGCGACGAGATCGACCGCCGCCAGGCCGTGTCGGTCGCCGACCTCTTGTCGACCACGCCCGGCGTCACCGTCACCCGCAACGGCAGCCTGGGCGGCTTCACCGGCGTGCGCCTGCGCGGCGCGGAGGCGGAGCAGACCCTGGTCGTGATCGACGGCGTGCGGGTCAACGATCCCTCGTCGCCGGGCGGCGGCTTCGACTTCGCCAACCTGCTGGCGGCGAGCGTCGAGCGCGTCGAGGTGCTGCGCGGCCCGAACTCGGTGCCCTGGGGCAGCCAGGCGATCGGCGGCGTCGTCAACGTCATCACCGAAACGCCGACCGAGCGGCTGAAGGCCCGCGCCGGCGTCGAATATGGCTATGCCGACAGCGTCTTCGCGCAAGGTGGCGTGTCGGGGCGCAGCGGACCGGTATCCGGCGCGCTGACCGGCGGCTATCTCCGCAGCGACGGCATCTCGGCCGCGGCGAACGGCAGCGAGCGCGACGGCTACCGCCAATATGGCGCGACGGCACGGCTCGGGCTCGACTTCACCGACCAGATCGGCCTCGACCTGCGCGGCTATTGGGCCGACAGCAAGACGCAGACCGACGGCTATCCCGCCCCCAATTACGTCCTGGCCGACGATCCCAGCTATTCGACCGCGCAGGAACTGTACGGCTATGCCGGTCTCCATGCGACTTTTGGGACTTTCCGCAACCGCGTCGCCTTCACCATCGCCGACATCGACCGCGACACCTATGCGCAGCCGGGCGCGACCCCGTCGCCGTTCCGCGGCCGTTCGGAA
>JAEWJQ010000267.1 GCA_023386515.1 Pseudomonadota bacterium
CCCTGATCCTGGTCGACAACGGCTCGACCGACGGCAGCGCCGATGTCGCCCGTGCCGCGATCGACCGCCACGGCCTGGACGCGATCGTCGTCACCGAGCGCCGCGCGGGCAAGGTCGCCGCGCTGCGCACCGGCCTCGGCTGGGTCCGCACCCGCTTCGTCGCCACCTGCGACGCCGACACGCTCTACCCGCCGCATTATCTCGCAGAGGCCGAGCGGCTGCTGCGGCAAGACGGCTGCGTCGTCGCCGGCGCCTATTTCGTGGCGCCCGGTGCCGATCAGGCCGCACTGGATGCCGAGGCGCGCAAGATCCTCTCCGCCGCCCGCGCGCTGCCGCGGCAGTGCCATGCCGGTGGCGCGGGCCAAGCGTTCGACGTTGCCGCGCTCCGCGCCGCTGGCGGTTTCGACCCGGACATCTGGCCCTTCATTCTCGAGGATCACGAGGTGATCCACCGCACGATGACGCAGGGCGGGATGCTTTATTCGCGCGACCTGTGGTGCATGCCGTCGCCCCGCGAGCGCGACCGGGAATCGATCCGCTGGACGCTGTTCGAACGATTGGTTTATTCCGCCACCGCGCCGTGGGCAGGAAGCTGGTTTTTCTACGATTTCCTCGCCACACGGTTGCAGCGCCGCCGCCTGTTGAGCAACAAGATCCGCGAGCGCGCCTATCACGATCTGGAAGGCCCGGCCTTTGCCACGACTCATCCTGTGTGCTGACGATTTCGCCTTCTCGCGGGGCACCAGCGAGACGATCGTCCAGCTCCTCGGCGCAGGCAAGCTGAACGCTACCAGCTGCATGACCGTGATGCCGGGCTGGGCGGAGGATGCCGAGCTGCTCCGCGACCTGCCGACGCATGCCGAGGTCGGCCTGCACCTGACGCTGACCGGCGAGACGCCGTTGACCGCGATGCCCGAAACGGCGCCGGACGGCGTGCTGCCGGAAATCGATCCGCTGTGCCGGCTGGCCGCGCGTCATCTCGTTGAGCTGGACGAGATCGCGCGCGAAGTGCGGGCGCAATTCGATGCGTTCATCGGCGTGCTCGGCCGCCCGCCCGCCTTCGTCGACGGCCATCAGCATAGCCATGCCCTGCCCGGCATCCGCGACGTGGTGCTGGCCGAACCCGTCCGCCGCGCACCCGACGCCTAGGTGCGCGATTGTACCGACACTTTGCCCGCGATGCTGGCGCGTCCCTTTCCGGGAAAGGCCATCGGCAGCGCCTATCATTGCCGGGGGCTGCGGCGCGACGCCGCCCGCCACCGCCTGCGCTGCAATCGCGGCTTTGCCGGCCATTATGATTTCGCTAGTGATTACAACGTGATGCTGCCGAAGTTCCTGCGTCGGCCGGGCGACATGCATCTCGTCATGTGCCATCCTGGCGCAGGACACCGCGCCGGCGACGCGATCGCCGATGCGCGCCCACGCGAGGCAGCGGCCTTGCAAGCCGCGTCGATCGCCGACATGGCTGCTGCGCAGGGGCTCAGCTATCCGGCCTGATCCCCGCGGTGCGAGACGCGATCGGGAGCAGGATAGACTTTGTCGGACGACGGGCTTCGCGGGATCTTCCTCACGCAACGGCCGATGCTGTTGCGGATGCTGACCGCACGGCTTGGCAGTCGGGACGATGCGGAAGACGTGCTGCAGGACATGTGGCTGCGCCTCGACCGGCTGGCCGCCGAGCCGGTCGCGCAGCCCGCCGCCTTCCTCTACCGTATCGCGGCCAATCTCGCCACCGACCGCCGCATCGCCAGCGGCCGGCGCACCGCCCGCGACGCCGCCTGGCTGGAGACGCAGCCGGCGGCCGAGGAACTGCCGGACCTGGAGCGGCAGCTGGTCGCGCGCAGCCAGTGGCGCGTCGTCGAGGCAGCGATCGCCGACATGCCCGAACGCATGGCGACCGCCCTGCGCATGTTTCGCATCGAGGGGCAGCCGCAGCGCGCCATCGCCGAGACGCTGGAGATCAGCGTCAGTGGCGTCGAGAAGCTGCTGCAGCGCGCCTATCGAATAATTCACGACCGCCTGCAGCAAGTCGATGAGGATCATTCGGGACCGCGTCGTCTAGGAAGTGGAAAGGGCGTGGATCGTGCAGATTGACCGCGAGACGATGATCGACACGGCGATCAACTGGCATCTGCGCCAGGCGGAGATGACCGACGCCGAGTGGGAGGAATTCACCCTCTGGCTCGAGGCGGATGCGGCGCACGCCGAGGCGTACGACCAGGTCGCGTCGCTCGACGCGCTGATCGACGCCGATCGGTTTCCGCTGCCGCAGGATCTGCGCGCGGCGAACGACGATATGCCCGTTGTCGCCCCCCGGCGGCGGTGGGGCTGGATCGCGGGCGGCGGCGCGGCGGTCGCGGCGACGCTGGCCGTGCTGGCCACCAACTTCGCCGGTACCACGGCCGATTCCAGCTATGTCGTTGCCACCAAGGCGGGCGAGCGGCGCACCGTCGCGCTGGCCGACGGCAGCCGGATCGAGATGAGCGGTGGCAGCCGCCTGCGCCTCGACCATGGCGACACCCGCATGGCCTCGCTGGAGGCGGGTGAGGTGACGCTGCATGTGCGTCACGATGCCGCCGCGCCGTTTACTCTTCAGGCCGGCGATCTCGCCGTGCGCGACCTCGGCACCGTGTTCAACGTCGCGCGGGCCGGCGATCGGACCGATGTCGCGGTGGCCGAGGGATCGGTGATGCTCGCCCCGACGGATGCCCGTATCGTTCTTGCCGCCGGTGACGCGGCGAGTGTCGCGGGCGGGCAGATCGCGCGCAGCAAGGTTTCACCGGCCACGGTCGGCGACTGGCGCACGGGCCATCTCAGCTTCGATGCGGTGCCGTTGCGCCGTGTCGCCGAGCGGCTGGCGCGTCTGTACGGTTTCCGGCTGTCGCTGGCCGCGGACTTGTCCGAAAAGCCCTTTACGGGCATGATCGCGATGACGGGGATTGCCGATCGGGACGTTCCGCATCTGGCCGATCTGATCGGGGCGACGTGGCGGCGTGACGGCGACACATGGATATTGGCGGGCGAGGCGGTTTCCGCCCGCTGAACTGCGCCGTCGCCGCTCCGGCGGCGTCCTTCGCTTCACATTTCCCATAATGGCCGGCATGCTGACCGTCGCCGCTCCGGCGATCGCCGCGGCACCACGCGACGTGCCGGTCGCCATTCCCGCCACCACCCTCGACCGTGCGCTGACCGCGCTGGCGGTGGCGAGCGGGGTCGAAATCATCAGCACCGAACCGGGGCTGCACGCCATCCGGACGCGCGCGCTCAGCGGCTCGATGCCGCTGCGCCGTGCGCTGGCCGCGATGCTGGCCGGTACCGCCTTCAAGGCAGAACCGACGCGCGGCGGCGGCTTCCGCATCGTCCGTCGCCGAACGCCGCAAATGGTGGCGCGACGTCAGGCGGCGCGTGCCGCCTACCACCCGCAGCCGACCGATGCCGCCGGCCACGACATCGTCGTCACCGCCAGCAAGCAGCCGGTGCCGCTGCTGCGCTATCCCGGCAGCCTGACGCTCGCCCTCGGCGGGCCGACCCTGCCCAATGGCGGGGTCGGCGAGGTCACCGACCTGTCGCGCAC
>JAEWJQ010000283.1 GCA_023386515.1 Pseudomonadota bacterium
GTGCGCGACAATGCGCCGGTCGCCGATCCCGGACTGATGACGCTGGACGGCACACTCTACGTCGATGCGGCGGGCAAGCCGTGGTTCGTCTATGCGCACGAATGGGTGCAGATCGGCGACGGCACGATCGAGGCGCTGCCGCTCGATGCCTCGCTGGCCGCAGCGGGCCCGCCGCGCATGCTGTTCCGCGCCTCGTCGGGGCCCTGGGCCAAGGCCAATCGCGAGGTGCCGGACGACCCGACCTGGGTCACCGACGGGCCGGAGCTGTTCCGCACGCGGACCGGCACGCTGCTGATGCTGTGGTCGAGCTATGACGCCAAGGGCTATGTCCAGGGGCTGGCGCGGTCGCGGTCAGGGACGCTCGATGGCCCGTGGGAGCAACTGCCGCCGCTGCTGCGCGGCGACAGCGGGCACGGCATGCTGTTCCGCCGCTTCGACGGAGCGCTGATGCTGATCGTGCACCGGCCGTTCAAACACGCGCGCGGCAAGCTGTATGCGGTGCGGGACGACGGCGACCGAATCACGCTGGTGCGCGAGGCGACGGAGCTGGATGGCGAAACCAAGCCGGTGATGTGAGCGGGCTGGCAAAATCGCGCGCCTGTGCGCTTCCCCGGATGGTGGCAAGGCATGGATGCGCCAAAGCGCCGACCGCGAAGCCGCCGGCGTGACGTCGGACGGGTTCGGCTCTGCCGACCCGCCGGCCGGGTCAAGCGATGCTGTCGCGGCGCTTGGCACCGCCGCGGACGTGGCCGCGGCTTCGCCCGTCCGTCAGTAGGCCCGCGCCACCGCGAAGGCGACCGCCTCGACCATCGCGTCCTTCGCCTTGCTCGCCGGGAAGCCGGCGATCGCGTCGATCGCGCGCTGGCCATAGTGGCGGGCGCGGGCGAGCGTGTCGTCCACCGCGCGGGTCTTGCGGACCAGGTCGATGGCATGGGCGAAGTCCGCGTCGGAGGCGCGGCGGCCCTCGACCGCGTCCATCCAGCACTTGCGGTCCGCCTCGTCGCCGCGGGCCAGCGCCAGAATCACCGGCAGCGTCATCTTGCCTTCGCGGAAGTCGTCACCGGCATCCTTGCCCATCGTGCCCGCGTCGGAGACATAGTCGATCGCGTCGTCGACCAGCTGGAAGGCGATGCCGAGGTTGCGGCCATAAGCGTCCAACGCCGCCTCGTCCGCCTCCGGCCGCTCCGCCACCACGGCGGCGATGCGGCAGGCAGCGGCGAATAGTGCCGCGGTCTTGGCGTCGATGATATCGAGGTAGCGTTCCTCGGGCAGGTCGATGCGCCGCGCCGCGGTGAGCTGGTTGACCTCGCCCTCCGCGATCACCGCGGATGCGTTCGACAGGATGCGCAACACCTTCAGCGATTCGGCCTCGACCATCAGTTCGAAGCTGCGGCTGAACAGGAAGTCGCCGACCAGCACGCTGGCCGGATTGCCCCAGATGATGTTGGCGGTGCGCTTGCCGCGGCGCAGATCGGAGCCGTCGACGACATCGTCGTGCAGCAGCGTCGCGGTGTGGATGAACTCCACCGCCGCGGCGAGGACATGGTGGCGCGTCCCCTCGTAGCCGAGCAGCCGCGCGCTCGCGAGGGTGAGCATCGGCCGCATCCGCTTGCCGCCGCCCGCAATCAGATGGCCGGCGAGTTCGGGAATCAGCGGAATGTCCGACCGCATCCGGTCGACGATCACCGCATTGACGTGATCCATGTCGCCCGCGACCAGCCGGAGCATCGGCTCCAGCGAGGGGGCGTGGGCATCGAGGCGCTGGACGGTGGCGGTCATCTCTGCTGCGCTGTGGCGACTGGCGCGCGCGAAGGCAAGCCTTGCCCGAAGCACGACTTGCTATCATGGAGCAACCGGCGAACGACGGAAGGGCCGAGATGAGCGACGCGACTTTGCAGGGCTATCGCAAGAGCATCGACAATATCGACGCGGCGCTGGTCCATCTGCTCGCCGAACGATTCAAGGTGACGCAGGCGGTCGGTCGCTACAAGGCGACCACCGGCCTGCCCGCCGCCGACCCCGGTCGCGAGGAACGCCAGATCGCACGGCTGCGCTCGCTGGCCGAGGATGCCGAACTGGACCCGGAGTTCACCGAGAAGTTCCTGCGCTTCATCATCGACGAGGTGATCCGCCACCACGAACAGCTGCGCGGGTGACGCCCCCTTTCGCATCGCCTGGCGAGGGACCAGATATGCGCAGCTATGATGTTGGTTTCCTTGGCTTTAGCGGTCGCGGCGGCGAGCGCGTCCGGCCCCATCGCGGGGGTTTGGCACAATCCCAAGAACACGGTCGCGGTGCAGACGGGGCCGTGCGGCGAGCGCCTGTGCGGCTGGATCGTCCGCGCCAGCGACAAGGCGCAGGCGGATGCGACCCGGGCGGGTGCACCGCCACTGATCGGTACCGCATTGTTGCGCGGCTATCGCGTCAGCGGGTCGGGGCGCTGGTCCGGACAGATCTGGGTGCCCGACATGCGTCGCGCCTTCGGGTCGACCATCACGATGGTCGATGCCGACACGCTGAACGTCAGAGGGTGCCTGATCGGCGGCCTGATCTGCAAGTCGCAACTGTGGCGGCGGGACTGAGCGCATGAGCGGCGGCCGGTTCATCGCGGTCGAGGGGGTCGACGGTTCGGGCAAGAGCGGCGT
>JAEWJQ010000370.1 GCA_023386515.1 Pseudomonadota bacterium
CGCTCGGTCGCCAAATACCGCGCCCTGCTCTTCGTCAACGGCTGGAACATGGGCCAGTTCGTCGCCCACGTCGGGCCGCAGCGGGTCTTCCCGATCCCCGAAGGCATCCTCAATCACCGAGGGCCCAACTCGATCGCCCTCGCCGTCACCTCGGACGGTGCCTCCGGCGACGCGCTGGAAGCCGTCAACCTCGTCACCTTGCGCAATGTGCGCGGTGGCGTGCCCGTATCCCCGGTCGCGGCGCCCGCGCGTCCCGACCAGCTCATCCAGGAGAAGTAACTTGGCCGCCCTCACCCACGACGTCCCCCGGCAGGAGGTCACCCAGGCCATCGCCAAGCTGATGGACAATCTCGTCAACATCAAGGACGAGACGGGCGAGTTCCTGCTGCACCTCGAAGACGGCCGGATCATCGACACCAAGGGCTGGGCCGGCTGGGAATGGACCCACGGCGTCGGCCTGTTCGGCATGTGGCGCTATTACGAGCAGACCGGCGACAAGGCCGCGCTCGCCATCATCAAGCAGTGGTTCGAGGATCGCTTCGCGGAGGGCACGCCGACCAAGAACATCAACACGGTCGCGCCGTTCATCACCCTCGCCTATCTCTATGAGCACGAGCCCGATCCGCGCTACATCCCCTATCTCGACACCTGGGCCGAATGGCTGATGGCGCCGGACGGCCTGCCCAAGACCGAAGAGGGCGGCTTCCAGCACATCGTCTACAATGACGAGAATCCCGGCGAGATGTGGGACGACACGCTGATGATGAGCGTGCTGCCGCTGGCCAAGATCGGCTTGCTGCTGAACCGCCCGCACTATGTCGAGGAGGCGAAGCGCCAGTTCCTCGTCCACATCAAGTATCTCTTCGACAAGAAGACCGGCCTGTGGTTCCACGGCTGGGACTTCAACGGCCGGCACAATTTCGCCGAGGCGCTGTGGGCGCGCGGCAATTGCTGGGTGACGATCGCGATCCCCGAGATCATCGAGATCCTCGACCTGCCGCAGGGCGACGCGCTGCGCCTGTTCCTGATCGACACGCTGGCGGCGCAGGTGAAGACGCTCAGCGAGACGCAGGATGCCGAAACCGGTCTGTGGCACACGCTGATCGTCGACCCGTCGAGCTATCTTGAGGCTTCGGCCACCGCGGGCTTCGCCTATGGCATCCTGAAGGCGGTGCGGAAGGGTTACCTGCCGCGCCATTACGAGACGGTCGGGATCAAGGCGGTGAAGGGCGTGCTCGCCAACATCGACGAGGCTGGCGAGCTGCAGCAGGTCAGCTTCGGCACCGCGATGGGCGACACGCTGCAATTCTACAAGGACATCGCGCTCACCTCGATGCCCTATGGCCAGAGCCTGGCGGTCTGCGCGCTCGCCGAGTTCCTGCGCACGTATATCTGACGATCAGAAAGCCCCTCCTTCAGGGGAGGGGTCGGGGGTGGGGGGCGTCCACGAACGTCACGCTTGCGGAACTCCCCCACTCCAACCCTCTCCCGAACGGGAGGGGCTTGTAGGAGAGCTTCATGGCCACCGACCCGATTGCCGCGCGTCCGGCATTACCGACGCACCCGGCCCGCCCGGTGCGCTGGTACAACCTCCTCGCCTATGGCTCGAACGACGTGCTCGGCGCGGGGTCGATGGCGGTCATCTCGACCTGGATCCTGATCTTCTACACCAGCTTCTGCGGCCTGTCCGCGGCGCAGGCGACGATCATCTTCGGCGTCGCGCGCGTTCTCGACGCCTTCACCAGCCCGACGATCGGCCATCTGTCCGACACGCTCGGTCGCAGCTGGCTGGGGCGCAGATTCGGCCGCCGCCGCGTCTTCATCCTGGCGGCGATCCCGCTTCTCCCCAGCTTCGCGATCATGTGGGTCGCGGGCCAGGGCTTCTGGTATTATCTCGTCACCTACGTCCTGTTCGAGATGGTCTATGCGATGGAGATCATCCCCTACGAGACGCTCGCCAGCGAGATGGCGACGGATTACCGCACCAAGGCGAAATTCGCCGGCGCGCGCATCCTCTGCGGCCAGGTGTCGGCGATCGCCGCCGCCTTCCTGCCCGGCTGGCTGATCAGCTATCTCGGCCCGAACTCGCCCGACACCTACCTGTACATGGGCATCATCTTCTCCGTCCTGTTCATGGGCGCGGCGGGGCTGCTCTACACCTTCAGCTGGGAACGGCAGCGGCCGCCGGGGCTCGACGAAGACGAGGCGGCGCGGGAACGCCCGACGCTCGGGGCGGCGTTCGCGGCGCTGTATCGCAACTTGTTCTCGACGCTGCGCATCCGCGCGTTCCGGCTGCACCTCGGCATGTATCTCGGCGGCTATATCAGCCAGGACATCTACAACGCCGCCTTCACCTATTTCGTCATCTTCGCGCTGGCCGGCACCACCGGCATCGTCGCCAATCTCGTCGGCGTGACCTATATCGTCCAGCTGATCGCGGTGGTGCTCGCGATCAATTTCGCGCTGCGCCTGTCCCCAGCCGCCGCCTACCGCTTCGCCGCGCTCAGCTTCGCCATCGGCGTAATCATCTTCCTCGCCATGTACGCCGCCGGCTACACCGCGACCTCCGCCCTGTTCTGGCTGCCCGTGGTCTTTGCCGGACTGGGCCGTGGTGCGCTCAACTATATTCCGTGGGCGACGTACAATTACATGGCCGACGTCGATGAGATCGTCACCGGTCGGCGTCGCGAGGGTGCGTTCGCCGGCGTAATGACCTTCGTGCGCAAGATGAGCCAGGCGCTGGCGGTGATCCTGGTCGGCCAGGTGATGCAGGCCTCCGGCTTCGTGTCGAAGGCGACCGTGCAGAGCCCGACCGCGATCGCCGCAATCGTAGGTGTGCTCGGCGCCGGCACGCTGGCGATGCTGGTGTACGGCGTGCTGGTGTCGACCCGCTTCCGCCTGACGCCGCGCACGCACGCGATCCTGCTCGACGAGATCGAACGCTTCCGCAGTGGCGAGCGGACCCCCAGCGACCCGCAGCATGCCGCTGTCGTGGAGGACCTGTCCGGCTGGTCCTACGACCGCCTGTGGGGCAACAATCCGGTGGCTGCGAAATAATTGCCGCCGGTCACACCAGGCTGTTGCCGTAGCCGATGACGACGGTCGCGATCAGCAGCAGGCCGATGCCGCTCCACACCACCGCCTTGATTCGCGCGCCGGTGCCCTTCCACTCGCGGAAGGCGAAGCCCCACAAGGTGCCGAAGATGATGATCGACGCCATGTGCAGCGTCCAGCTGGAGAAGCCGAGCCGCCCCATCTGGCTCTCGCCCATCGTGTAGAAGAAGAACTGGAAATACCAGGTGACGCCGGCGAGCGCGCTGAGCGCGTAATTGACTGCGAGCGGGGGGCGGCCTTCCGCATTCGCCTGCCCGACCCATTGCCCGGCGCTCCGGTTCTTGGCGATCAGATAGGCGCACCACAGACCGTTGGTAACGAGACCGCCACCCATGACGAGGCATAGCACCGGTAGACCGGTCCACAGCGGCCCCGTGCCCGCCGCGGCGGACAGGCCCTTGATCGGCTCACCCGCGGCGAGGCCGAAGGCGAAGCATGCGGACATGATGCCGGCGAAGATCGCGACGATGATGCCCTTGCGGAAATCGAACTCGGCGACCACCGCCGCCTTCTGCTCGGGGCTGAGCAATGCGTCCTTGCGCGCGCCGGCGACCGCGACGACGATGATCCCAGCCAGCGTCAATGCGATGCCGAGCAGAACGATATTGCCCGACGTCGTCGCAAGCAGCTTGGCGTGGAACTCACCGGTGAACAGCGGTGGGATCAGCGTGCCGAAGACGGTGCACAGGCCCAGCACCACGGCCATGCCGAGCGACAGGCCAAGATAGCGCATGACCAGGCCATAGCCGAGGCCGCCGAAGCCCCACAGCACGCCGAAGAAGATTGGCCACCAGAAGGCACTCGCCGGCGCGTGCGACAATACACCCAGCAGGTCGTTGGTCTGCAATCCGGCGCACAGCCCCGGCGCAACGACCCAGGAAAACACCCCGCCGGTCAGCCAGTAG
>JAEWJQ010000062.1 GCA_023386515.1 Pseudomonadota bacterium
GGACGAGGCCGACGCGCTGGAACTGGCGCGCCACGATTTCGCCCATGTGCTGGCCGAAGCGGTGCAGGCGCTGTTCCCCGGCACGCAGATCACCTTCGGCCCGGCGACCGATGACGGCTTCTACTACGACTTCGCGCCCAAGGACCGGCCCTTCACCGAGGACGATCTGCCCGCGATCGAGGCGGAGATGCGCCGCATCATCGCCAAGAACGAACCGTTCACGCGCGAGGTGTGGAGCCGCGAGCAGCTGATCGAGACGTGGCGTCAGCAGGGCGAGACGTTCAAGGCCGAATGGGCCGCCGAACTGCCCGAGGGCGAGGAACTCACCATCTATCGCCAGGGCGCATGGCTCGACATGTGCCGCGGTCCGCACATGCCGACGACGGGGCGGATCGACCCGCAGGCGTTCAAGCTGACGCGCGTGTCGGGCGCTTATTGGCGCGGCGACCAGAATAACGCGATGCTCAGCCGCATCTACGGCACCGGCTGGCTCAACAAGAAGCAGCTCGACGCGCACCTCTTCCGCCTGGAAGAGGCGGCGAAGCGCGACCATCGTAAGATCGGCGCGGAGATGGACCTGTTCCACCTCCAGTCGGAGGCGCAGGGTTCGGTCTTCTGGCACCCCAAGGGCTATATCCTGTGGCGCCAGCTCGAGGCCTATATGCGCCGCCGGCTCGCCGCCGCCGATTATGCCGAGGTGAAGACGCCGCAGCTGATGGACGCCCGCCAGTGGGAACAGTCCGGCCACTGGGGCAAGTATCGCGAGAACATGTTCGTCGTTCCCGACGAAATCCCCAATACCGAAGAGGAAGGGCCGGTGCTGTCGGGGGAGGGCGACCTGATGGCGCTCAAGCCGATGAACTGCCCGGCGCACGTGTTGATCTTCAAACAGGGGATCAAGAGCTACCGCGACCTGCCGATCCGCATGGCGGAGTTCGGCTGCTGCCACCGCAACGAGCCGCACGGCGCGCTGCACGGCATCATGCGCGTTCGCCAGTTCACCCAGGACGACGCGCACATCTTCGTCCGCGAGGACCAGCTGGTCGAGGAGGTGCGCAAATTCTGCGAGCTGCTCGACAGCGTCTATCGCGACCTCGGCTTCGAGGATTATGCGGTCAAGCTGGCGCTGCGGCCGGAGAAGCGCTTCGGCGACGACGCGATGTGGGACATGTCCGAACAGGAATTGCGCGACGCGGTGCTCGCTTCGGACCTGCCCGAATCGATCAAGGCGAAGTTCGAGGAATTGCCCGGCGAGGGCGCTTTCTACGCGCCGAAGCTCGAATTCCACCTGACCGACGCGATCGGCCGCACCTGGCAAGTCGGCACGATCCAGTCGGATCGCGTCCTGCCCGAGCGACTCGACGCCAGCTATGTCGGCGAGGACGGCAACCGCCTCCGCCCGGTGATGCTGCACCGCGCGATCCTCGGCACGTTCGAACGCTTTATCGGCATCCTGATCGAGCATCACGCCGGCCGCTTCCCGCTGTGGCTGTCGCCGGTGCAGGCGGTGGTCGCGACGATCGTGTCGGACGCCGACGCCTATGCCGGCGAGGTGGCGGCGAAGCTGCGTGCCGCCGGCATCCGCGTCGAAACCGACCTTCGCAACGAGAAGATCAACTACAAGGTCCGCGAACATTCAGTCGCAAAGGTCCCCAATCTGCTCGTCGTCGGCAAGCGCGAGGCGGAGGAGGGCAAGGTCGCGATCCGTCGCCTCGGCAGCCAGGCGCAACAGATCATGACGGTCGACGAGGCGATCGCGATGCTCGCTGAGGAAGCCACTCCGCCCGATCTGCGTTGACGACCTTCCAAAAAGGCCGCGGTTACCCTATATTCGAAGGGCAATTGCCACAGGAGAAATACCCATACGTCCTCCCATGATGCGCCGGCCGATGCAGGCGCCACCGATGAACGGCCCTCGGTTCAACGAGTGGATTCAAAGCCCGAAGGTTCGCGTGATCGACCATGAGGGCGAGAATCTCGGCGTGATGTACACGCGCGAGGCGATGGCCGCCGCGCAGGAAGTCGGGCTCGACCTGGTCGAGGTGTCGCCCAACGCCGATCCGCCCGTCGCCAAGTTCCTCGACGTCGGCAAATACAAGTACGAGGCGCAGAAGAAGGCGAACCTCGCCCGCAAGTCGCAGAAGACGCAGGAGATCAAGGAGATCAAGATGCGTCCGAATATCGACGACCACGATTACGACACCAAGATGAAGAAGGTCGTTGAGTTCATCGAGGAGGGCGACAAGGTCAAGGTGACGATGCGGTTCCGCGGTCGTGAGCTCAGCCATGGCCAGCTCGGCATGAACGTGCTTCAGCGCGTCGCCGAACAGGTCGCCGAAGTCGCCAAGGTCGAAGCCTATCCGCGCATGGAAGGCCGCCAGATGCTGATGGTGCTCGCGCCCAAGTAAGCCTGCCCCCTCTTCCGTTGGAGGAGGGGCGTGTCGATCCATTCTCGTAACCCCGGCGAAAGCTGGGGTTTCTTTTTGTCCGGGCTTGGTCGCCGGCCGCGATGGCGGGTCCCGATCCGGGTGCGTCCTGGCGTGCTGGCTCAGGGCGGGGCAGGGCGATATGGTGCCCCACGGTGGACGTGGCGAAGCGATCGGGTCGGCCGTAGCACGCGCCGGCTTGATACGGCCGACCGGAGATACGGCCCCCGCACCGGCGCAAGTCGGCCCCGCCGGACACCCGTCCTGTCCTTTTTCCGCGCAACTTTTGAACAACGGGTTCGCAATGGAGCTGTAGAGTGTTGCGCTTTGGCGACACCTGTTTCGAAAATCGGGTTTGGCACACTCGGGCGCGAGAAAACGGGTGGACGCGCCGGCTGCCGCCACCCTAGCCTCTCTCCAAACCCGGATATGAAAAAATACCGGGGCAACAGGAGAGGATGCCCATGCGCCTGACCGCGTATCTGCTTTCGGCCGCCACCATTGCGCCCATCGCCCTCGTCACCGCGGCCCCCGCGGTCGCGCAGGACATGCAGCAGCAGCCGACCGACGCCCCGACCACCCAGGGCCAGGCACAGACC
>JAEWJQ010000089.1 GCA_023386515.1 Pseudomonadota bacterium
TTGGGGCGCCCGCCCCGGGCCCCGCCCGGCCCCCACGATCACCACGTCGAAATGCTCGGCCACCGCCGCGCTCCTGTTGCTGACACTCATGTCAGCGACAAGATGCGCGTTGGTCGCCTCCGGCTCAATAGTCCTTGGAATATTTCAGCCGGACGTCGGAGCCGCCGAACGATCCGGTGGAGGTGAGCAGGCTGAGCGCCTTTGTCAGCGAAATCTCCAGCTGGGTCGCCGTGAAGCCGCGCGCGTCGGTGACCACTTCGACATAGATGTCATCGGTCAGATACTTGCCCGCCGCCAGGCTGGTGCCGCGCCCGGTTGCCTGATCCGCGCCGAGCACGCGCAGCCGGTCGAACCCGGTCGCCGAGCGCAGCTTGCCGAGCGGGTTGAGCCCGCCGCCGCCCGATCCGCGCAGGCTGTTGAGCGCGCTCGCCAGCTGGATCGCCTCGGTCGCCGACAGATTCTCCGGATTGGTGCCGAACAGCAGCCGGCTCAGCACCTCGTCCTGCGGCAGCGTCGGGGTCGAGGTGAAGCTGATCTGCGGCCGCTGGCCCGTGCCCGTGATCGCGATGATCGCGGTGATGCCGTTGGTCGTGGTCGACGCCTGGATGTTGATGTCCGGATCGGTCAGCGCACCGCCGCGGAAGCGGATGGTCCCGCGTGTCACTTCGAAGCGCTTGCCGGCGAACGAATAGGTGCCGCGGACGAGGTCCATCCCGCCGCCGATCGTCGGCGCTGCCGAGGTGCCGCCGATGCGCAGGTCCATCGACCATTCGGATTCGAGGCCCATGCCCGACACGAACAGCTGGTTCTGCGCCCGCACCCGCAGGTCGAGCTTGATCACCTTCGCCGGTGCCGGCGGCGCGTTCGGCCGATCGGTCGGCCGGGCGACGCGGATCTCGCTCTTGCGGCGGACGCCGGTCAGTTCCGGCACCTCCGCCGCACCCTGACGGATGATCTGGTAACGCGCCTCCGGCACGGTCAGGTCGCCCTTCAGCAGCGCGCCGTCACGGCCGTTGGTGAAGCGGATGGTGCCCGAGGTGGTCGCCGCGATCGCGTCGCTCTTCGCCAGCTGCGCATTGTTCAGCTGCGCCTGCAGGTCGATCGGGAAGCCGCTGTCCGCCGCCAGGCCGACCGTGCCCTGTGCCTGCACGGTGCCGTCACCGGCGCGCGCGTTCAGGCTGGTCAGCTCCAGCCGGTCGTTGCTGAACCGCCCGGCGATCTTCATCTGCGACAGGCGGGTCCCGTAGGTCTCGTTGTCGTAGGTCAGATTGTCGGCGCGGATCAGGCCGTTGAGCTGCGGCGCCGATACCCGACCGGAAAAGTCTGCAGCGACTGCGATCGGTCCGCTGAGCTGCTGCCCCGGCAGCGCGGCCAGGCTGAACAGCACCGCGGACGGACCGTTGTAGCGGATACCGCCGGACAGCGGCGCCTGCATCAGCCGCGTCGTCCACGACCCCGATCCCGGTGGCAGCGGACGCAACGTCGCCAGCATCCGCCCGACCGTCATCGTGCCGCGCTTGACCAGGGCCCGCGCCTCGCCACCATCGGGCAGCAGGCGGCCGACGAACTGGATGTCGAACGGCTCGGACACCGCCGCCAGGCCAGTGCGCTGGAAGCCCGCGACGGTCAGCCGCGCATCAGCCTGCGGGATCGCGGCGCCCTGCTGGCGATAGTCCAGGCTACCGCTGACTGCACCCGACACACCAAGATTGGGCATGAAGGCGGACACGATCGACAGGTTCATCCGGTCGAGCCGGACCCGCGCCGCGGTGGTGCCGCCGCCGTAGGAACCGGCGAGCCGCGCCGAACCCGCCGACGGTCCTTGGCCGAAGTCGATCCGCGTCGGTGCCAGCACGTAGCCGGTTGCCGCTTGCGTGATCCGCGCCGGGTTGATCGTCCGGAACGGGATGCCGTTCGCCTGTCCCTGAAGAGCGAGGAGATACTGGCCCGGCGACAGCTGTGCGTTGACCGCGACGCGCAGCGGCACGCCGCTCGATCCGGTCAGTACCGCCTGCGCGGTGCCGCGGCCGCCGCGATAGTTCACCTTGGCGCGCATCGCCTGAATGACGAAGCCATTGTAGCGCGTGTCGCCGACCTGCACGTCGGCGACCACTTCCGGCGCCTTGGGATAGAGGACGACGCTGGCGTTGACGAGCGCGCGGGCGATGGTGAAGTCCGCGGTGCCGGGGATGGTGGCATTATAGGCGCGCGCGTTGACGTCGGCGCGCTGATAGCCGCCCTGATCCGCCGGGCGCGCCGTGCCGCTGATCCCCCGCCCGGCGAAGGTCAGCTGTCCGGCGAACGGCCCACGCGGCGTCGCCTGCACCGTCCCACGCGCGGTGATGCCGGCGAGGACGAGGCTGCGCACGTCGACGGTCAGGCGCGGGCTGGGCCGCACCAGCACGTCGGCGGTGAACGGACCGTAATTGGTGCCGCCCTTCGCGGTCACCGCATAGGCGCCGTTCCGCCCGACGACCCGCGCCTCCAGATTGGCGAGGCCGATGCCGACGCCCGGTCGGGCCGCGCGCAGCACCACGACGGGCGCATCGGCGCTGCCGGTGACCCGCGCCGACAACGGCCCGTATTGGGTCGAATAGGCGTCGGCATTGACCAGCACCGCGCCATTGGCCGGATTGAAGCGCCCGTCGCCGCGCGTGACGCGGAACTGTGGGGCATTGAGGCGCAGGTTGCGGAAGCTGACGATTCCTTCCGGGCTATAGCCGATGTCCGCCCGGACGATCGCGTTGCCGCCAAGGAAGCCACGGACGCCGCTGTTGAACAATTGCTGGGTGCGGGCGACGACGCGGCCGGTGACGCCGAAGCCGCCGTTCGGCCCCGGCACCAATTTGGCGTCGGTGGTCAGGTCGATGATGCCGATGCTCTCGACCCGGTAGTTGTCGACCCGCCCCTTCAGCGCCCCGGTGTAGCGGCCGGTCGCGACATTGGCGACGACCACCGCGGTGGCGTCGATATTGTCCGAACGGATGCGCAAATTGTCCGACAGGATGTTCGGCATCGACACGGCGAAGTCGCCCTGGATGCGCACGTTGTTGGTCAGCCCGCCGACGGCGGCGTTAAGCCCGGTGACACGTCGCGCGCGCGCCTTGACCGGCACGAGGATGCGGTCGGCATTCACCCGCGCCAGCCCCTCGGCATAGACGTCCTGCACGACGGTGGTGCCGAAGCCGATCGTCCGGCCGCTCACCTTATAGTCGACCGTCGGCGTCGCGAAGGCGCCATCGAGGACGACCCGCGCCCGCACGTCGCGGCCGTTGAGATTGGGGGCGATCGCTCCGGGCGTCAGCAGCTGCGCGTCGACTGCGAAATTGCCGAACGTGCTGTTGGCGAGGTCGAGGATACCGCCGGCATCGATCGCCAGCGCACGGGAGCGCGCCTTGATCCGCGTGTCGGCGCGGCGCTGGTCGAGCGTCGTGTCGATCGCCAGGTCGAGCCGCGGCGCGGTCAGCCGTTCGATCGGCCCCTGCAGGTACAGGCCCGGCGTCGCATAACCGCGCACCTCGATATGGCCGTTGCGGGCGGTGACGCCCAGGTCGGCGAGCTGCCCCGCGCCGAGCGTCGCGGCGGCGCGGCCCTGCCACGCGGCCCAGCTGCCGCGACCGTCGACGCTCACGGTCAGCGGGGCCTTCAGCGACGCCATGGTCGCGACGACGCCGCCG
>JAEWJQ010000093.1 GCA_023386515.1 Pseudomonadota bacterium
GCCCCAGCCCGTCGATCGGTCGACCGGCACCGTCGACGACCCGGCCGAGCAGGGCCGCGCCGACCTCCGCCTCGCCGGGAGGGCCGATCGGGCGCACCGGCGCCTTGGGCAAGAGCGGCGCAGGGCCGCCGAGATTCATCAGCAGGGTGCGGCCGCCGCGGAAGCCGATCACCTCCGCCTCGACCTTGCTGTCGCCATGGCCGCCGATCTCGCACACGGTGCCGACCGGCAGCGACAGGCCGACGGCCTCCATCAGCAGGCCGTCATAGGAGGGGAGGCGGCCTGACACCTTCGGCGCGGGGCGGAAGTCGGCGATCCCGAGCGTGTCGAGATAATCGGCGGTGAAACGGTTGAGCATCATGCGGCGAGCGGCGGCACGGGGATACGGTCGATCGCCTGGGCAAGCTGTTCGAGCCAGAGCTCGGGGCCGTCCTCCACCACCGTGGAGGCGCTTTCGAGCACGAAGCCGCCGCGCGGCACCGCGGCATCGCCGGCGGCGAAGATCGACTTGGGCAGCGAGCCCTCGACCAGCGCGACATCGGCCGGGTTAAGTCGCAACAGCGCCGCCTCGCTCGCGTCGGCGAGCAGTTCGGCCGCCGCGGCGATCCGCGCGTTGAGGATGTCCGGCGCGACGCCGGTTTCACCGACCAGCCGCGACACCAGCAGCAGCACGGTCTGACGCAGCTGGCGGGCGATCCGCTCGCGATCGAGCTGGTGGCCGTTGGCGAGCGCCGCGGTCAGTTCGGTGAGCAGCGCACGATCGCGGTCGCCGCTTTCGCGCGCCGCCGCCGCCGCAGCGGCCAGGCCTTCGGCATAACCAGCGGCATGGGCGGTTTCGACCGGGTCGATGAAGCCGCTCGGTTCCGCTCCGCAATCGAGCGGATCCCAACCCTCGGTCGGCTTGTTCGCCTGGCCGTCGGCGGGACTGAAATGCTTGGGCGTGACCGGCCCGTCGCTCGCCATCTCGCGAGCGATCCGGTCCCACATGTCGCGCGGGGTGAAGCCGGTTCGCGGCGCCAGCGCCGCGGCCAGCATGTGCGCGGGCGTGTCGTGGCGTACCGCGAAGCCGGCAACGAAGCCGGCCGGTACGGCACCGCCGTTGGACGCAAAGGCATCAGACATAATCGTCGTCGCCCCCGCCCATCACGATCGTGCCGTCCTTGGCCAGATTGCGCGCGATGGTGATCATCGCCTTTTGCGCGTCGAGCACCTCGGCGAGTTTCATCGGCCCGCGCGCCTCCATTTCGTCGCGGATGCCGTCGGCGGCGCGCGCCGACATGCAGCCGAGGAAGCGGTTGCGGCCGTTCTCGTCGACCCCCTTCAGCGCCCGCGACAGGATGTCGCCGTCGACGTTGCGGATCAGCGTGCCCAGGCTCTTGTCGTCCATCTCCAGCAGATTGTCGAAGACGAACATCGCCTCTTCGATCGCGCGGGCGACTTCCTTGTCGATCTTGAACAGCTTGGGCATGACGCGCTGCTCGGTCGCCTTGCGCGCGCCCTGCAGGATCTTCGCCGCCTCGCGCGTGCCGCCGAGCACCACGCCCGCGGCGGAGGCGCCGCTGCGCCGGTTGGCGATCAGCGTCTTCAGCGTCTCGATCGCATCGGGGTTGATCGGGCCGAGCTTGGCGATCCGGTGCAGGATGTCGGGCTGCACGCCTTCCGGCAGCAGCTCCAGCACCTTGCCGCCGATCGCGGGATCGAGGTTGGCGATCAGCACGGCGGCGATCTGCGGATGCTCCTTCTCGATCATCGCCGCGATCTCGGGCGCATCGAGCCAGCCGAGCATGTCGAGTTCGACCGCGGCGTCGCCGGGATGAATGCGGGCGAGGATGCTCTCGGCCTTCTCGCTGCCGAGCGCCCGGGTCATCATCGCCTCGACCTTGCCGCGCGGATCGAAGGTGATGCCGGTCCGCTCGCGCGCCTTGCCGGTGAAGTCGTCCAGCACGGCCGCCATCTCGTCCTCGGAGACGTCGGCGACCGCGAACATCGCAGCGCCCAATTCGCGCACCTCGTCGGGATCGAGCTTCTGCAGCATCGCGGCGGCTTCTTCCTCGCCGACCAGCATCATCAGCACCGCGGCGCGTTCGACGCCGGTGAAGGTGCGGGGGGCAGCGGCGACCTCGCTCACTTTTCGTCCGCCTTCATCATGTCACGCAGCGCCAGCGCGGCGCGTGCCGGATTGTCGCGGGTGAAGCCGCGCACCGCGTCGATGCGGTTGTCGATGCCGCCCTGCTGTTCCAGCCGTTCCAGGCTGACCGGCTCGTGGACGGTGATGCCGGCGTTGCCGCCCAGCGCACCATCGGCCGCGCCGATCGGCAGCGCACCGGCGGTCGTCGCCTCCTCGCGCTTCTTCATCAGGCCCTTGGCGAGCGGACGGACGCCGAGCAGCAGCACCAGCAGCGCGATGACGATCGCGGTCGCGTTGCGGGCGAGCACCGGCAGCCAGGCATTGTCGTACCATTTGGGGCCGGCAGCGGCGTCGGTGGCATCGGCGAACTTGCGGCTGATCACCGTCACCTGATCGGTGCGCGCC
>JAEWJQ010000248.1 GCA_023386515.1 Pseudomonadota bacterium
CACGATCACCTTGACGGCGGTAGACCCCCCGGCGGAGCTGCGCGCCGCCGCCGAGGCGATCGGGACGGCCGCCACTCTCGACCTCGGCGGGGTAGAGGTGATGATCGATGATCGCGATGGCATTCCACGCTTTTACGACGTCAACGCCCTGTCCAATTTCGTCGCCAAGCCACTCGACGTATTGGGCTGGGACCCGCACGAACGGCTGGTCGATCGGATCGTCGGCTGGATCGGGGAGACACGCTGATGCGATACGGATTTTGGATGCCGGTGTTCGGCGGCTGGCTGCGCAACGTCCCCGACGAAGGGATGGAGGCGAGCTGGGCCTATGCCAAGGCGCTGACGCAGAACGCGGAGCGTTGGGGCTATGACCTGACGCTGATCGCCGAACTGAACCTCAACGACATCAAGGGTGTCGAACAGCCCGCGCTCGACGCCTGGTCGACCGCGGCGGCGCTCGCGGCCGTGACCGAGCGGCTCGAACTGATGGTTGCGGTGCGGCCCAATTTCCATCACCCCGCGCTGTTCGCCAAGGCCGCGGCCAATATCGATCGCATCGCAAACGGCCGCCTGGCGCTCAACGTCGTGTCCAGCTGGTGGGCGGACGAGGCCCGGCAATATGGCCTGCAATTCGACCAGCACGACGATCGCTATGCCCGCACGGCCGAATGGTTGCAGGTCGTCAACGGCCTATGGACGCAGGAGCGGTTCAGCTTCGACGGCCGGTTCTACACCACCGACGCCGCAATCTGCGCGCCCAAGCCCGTCAAGCGGCCGACGATTTATGCCGGCGGCGAAAGCGAAGCAGCCAAGACGATGATCGCCGAACGCTGCGACGCCTATGTGATGCACGGCGACCCCGTGGCGGCGATCGCGCCCAAGATCGCCGACATGGCCGCTCGTCGGGCCGCGACGGGCCGCCCCCGCATGCACTATGGCATGGCCGCCTATGCGATCGTCCGCGACAGCGAGGCGGAGGCGCGACGCGAGCTGGAACGGATCACCAGCGTCACCGAACTGCCGCCGGGCTACGCCAATTTCGATCAATGGCTGTCGGGCACGCAGCTGGAGCGGGAGCTGAAGCTGCAGGAATATGCCGTGTCCAACCGCGGCCTGCGCCCCAATCTGGTCGGGACGCCCGAACAGCTGAAGGAACGGATCGCCGAATATGAAGCGGCCGGCCTCGACCTGTTGCTGCTGCAGATGAGCCCACAGGCCGAGGAGATGGAGCGTTTCGCCGCGCAGGTGATGGGGACGGTCGCGGCAGCCGAGCCGGCCTGAGCAGTCTCGCGGGCCGCCGAAGGGGCGGATGCCAGTGAAGCGGCTCGGGGCGGCGTCACCCTGGCCGATGATCGGCCGACGCGGCATCGTCGCTCGGGCGCAGCCGTGCCTTCCACAGGCGGAAGCCAAGCACGGCGATCGCCAGCAGGCCCAGCGCCACCCAGGTCAAATTGCCGAGCAGATCCGCGATCGCTTGCACCTTGTCGCTGAACAGGCGTCCGAGCGAGACGTAGAGCATCACCCAGATCAACTCGCCCGCGATGTCGAGCACCAGGAATTTCGGCCAGGGATAGGCGGTCATGCCACTGGTGATGTTGATCCACGGACCGAGCGGCCCGACCAGCCAGCGGCTGAAGAAGATGCCCGGCCCGCCCCATTTGCGCGAGAAGGCCTCCGCCTTCGCGATACGCTCCGCGCCGGCAATCTTGCCGGCCAAAGGGCGGCCGCCCCAATACCCGATGGCATAGCCGATCTGGTCCCCCGCCACGGCGCCCAGCGTCCCCACCGCCACGACCGGGACGAAGGCCAGATCGCCTTGCGCGACGAACGAGCCGACCGCGACGAGCAGCAGCGAATCGGGAAACGGTGCGCCCGCCGACGTAATCAACAGGATCATGAACAGCGCCGGCAACCCGTAGCTGGTCAGCAGCGCCAGCAGCTCGCCGCTCACCGGGCGGCGCTCGGAGCGGCGGTGCGCGGGGGCGGTCCGGGCGGCGGATAAGGCGGCCGCGCATGGACGATCGCCCGGTTCAGGATCGCGCGTATCTCACCGATGCTCTGCCCCCGACTGGCCGCGATCGCCGCGAGGTTTCGGCGCTCGGGCGGCCCCGGCGGCATGCCCAGCGCCAGGAAAAGTACATGGGGCGGAACATGATAGGAGTGCGCGACATAGCCGAGCGTCATCCATCCCTCGATCGGCTCGTCCTGATGCGCGTTCCAATAGATGGCATCGCGCACGACGCGCACGGCGTGAACGCCCGTAAAGCCGATCGCCGCCACCAGCGCCACAATCAGGGCGATCCGCCCGAACTGCTGATTTCCCTTCGCCATCAGAATCTGGCGATGAGGGGCAGGTGTGCGGCCATCAGCATCGCACCGGTCAGAGGATAGGAACTCACGGCATAGCGCTCCCTGGCAAGCAGATCATAGCGACCGGCGGCCGGGCTGGCGATCATCGACGTCCCCGTGCGTGCGCCGTGCGAGGCGGCATCGGCTGCATGCGGCCGGGGCGCTGAAGGGGTGTGCGCGAGTGAGCTCCACGATCTTAGTTCTTTCGCCACCGCTCTAGCGGACAGGATACGGCCCTCTCTCGATCGGCCTGTGCGCATGGGTAACTCACGACGGGTCGGCGGGTTCGACGCTTGGAGTATGGTAGAAATGATTGTGCGCGATCAAGCCAAACCAGCTGCCGCGGACCTCCCCCCTGCAGCCGGTCCACGAGCGTGACGCGCACGGACATGCGCGGGGGATGCACCATCACCGCGATCGACGTGGCGATCGGCAAGTTATTCCGATCGCCGCCCCCCATTCCGGCGAGGTGACGAAGACCTGCTGGCGATCGACGGGCGTCCGCCTTCATCGACCGGCGTGACACCCAGCCGCAGCGCCACCGGGTATGACATCGTCACCTAGGTCCCACCCGACAGCGAAAAGCAGGACGAGGCCGCAGGTCATATCCGATGAGATATGCGCAGATAATACCGGCCGCCGTCTTCGTCATAGGGACGGGTCTTCGGGTATTTTTCTCCGAACACCGAGATGATGCTGGTCGCCCGGTCGGGATAGGCGTTCAACAGGTTCTCGATGCCGACCGCCAGATCCGTGGCTCGGCCGACGCGGTAGCTTGCCGATAGATCGACGAAGCTCTCCGGCGATACGCGCTGGTTGCCGTAAGGCGCGGGCTGCGCATACGGCAGGGCGTCGGTATAAGCACCATAGACGCGCAGCCGGCCGGAGAGTGTGGCCCGGCCCAGCACATAGCCCGCGTTGCCGACGAAACGGTGCTGCGGGCGCTGTTGCTCGATTACGGGGCGCAGCACCGGCGTGACGATCCGCGGATCGCCGTTACGGATCGTCGTGTCATTGTAGCTGTAGGCGGCGCTGAGCGAGAGCGATCCTGGGCCGACCGCGTGCGTATAGGTGCCGACCAGGTCGAGCCCGACGGTCCGCGTGTCGAACGCATTGGCGAAGAACTGGATGCGGTTGAAGGCGGCGCCCACCGGCAGGCTGATCTGCGGCGTGATCGCCAGCCGGTCACGGACAAGGATATGGTAGACGTCGGCGGTGAGGGTCAGGCCATGTGCGGGTTGCAGCACGATCCCGGCCGACAGGTTGCGCGCGCGTTCCGCCTTCAGCGGCTGGCCGCCGCGGGCCACGGCGGTCGGATCGGTCGAGGCGATCAGGCCGGTGGTGATGATCGGATAGGGTACCGGCGCGGTGGTGTCGGCGCTCTGATTGACCTTGGTGAAGAATTGCTGGCCCGGCGTCGGCGCATGGAACCCGGTGCTCGCGGTGCCGCGCAACCGCACCGAGTCGCTGATCCGGTACAGCGCCGACCCCTTCCAGCTCCAATTTCCACCGTAGCGTTGATAATGTTCGAAGCGCATCGCGCCGCCCAGTGTGAGGCGCGAGGAGAACGGCACCTCGACATCGACATAGCCGGCCTCGCTGCGCGTCGATCGATCGATCACCGATGCGGGCGACAGGCCGGGGAAGGTGTAGCTGCCGCCGGTGAGGTCGCTGAGCGGCCCGACGAAATAGGATTCCGGCTGCCCTGCCTCGGTGCGATAGCGTTCTTCGCGGACCTGTCCGCCGAAGGCGATGTTGACTGGCTGGTTCAGGCCCGCGTCGAGGCGCCAGACCGCATCGGCCGTCGCGGCGCCCTCCGAACTGATGAGGGC
>JAEWJQ010000173.1 GCA_023386515.1 Pseudomonadota bacterium
AAAGCCAACGCTGGATCGCGGCTCAGCGTGCGGCGGTCTGGATTCCGGTTGCCTCGCGGGCGGCGCCCGTCGCCTGCGTGGCGCGGAACGACACGGGATAGCCACCGGCAAAGCCGCTGACCCGGTCGCCGCGGACGACAAGGCGGAAGGGCGTGCCCGACGGATAACGGCGGCCCGAGATCACCTGGTGATCGCCGCTGACCTGGCTCGAGTAGATGTAGGTATAGCCCTCGTGCGTGAAGCTCTGGCGCGGGGCGCGAGCCTCGACGGTGGCGGTGGCAGTGACGGCAGCCGTAACGGCGGCCAGGATCGAAATGGTCTTGCGCATGATCGTCTCCCGCTTGGATGCGAGCCGGATCAGGTCCTTCCCCTACTTTCGTCCGGAGCGGGTATTGCGGTGCAGCACGGCGCGCAACTGCAAGCCTGACCGTCCCGAATGCAGATCGCGCAATCGTGGGTTCAGGTCGACAATGACATAGATGTGCGACAAGTACCGCGTAGCACAGACGAATCTTCCGGGAGTGGAGGAGCGTTTCGATGTCCGAGGCAGCGATTGCGTTGAACCGGTTCGGGCTGGGTGCCCGGGCGCAGGAAGAGCCGCCAGCCGATCCGCGCCGCTGGCTGGCCGAGCAGATCGAGCGATACCAGCCGCGTCCGTCGGCGCTGGCGTCCGTGCCGACGAGCGCGGCCGTGTCGGTCGATATCCAGGATTATCGGGCCGAACAGCGCGCGATGCGGATGGCGCAGGGGCCCGGGGCGAAACCGGCCGCCGCGCCTGCCGCTGGCGCGGCCATGGCGGTGCCGCCCGCACCGACGACGATGACGGCGCCGGCAGCCACCATGCCATCGGCGACGTCGATCAAGCCGGCGATGCAGGAGGCGCGGCAGGCGGCGCGGCGACTCGCCCGTGACGATTATTCGACGCTGATTGCAGCGCGGGCGGCGGCGGCGGTGGCGAGCGACACGCCGTTCGCCGAACGGCTGGTGCATTTCTGGTCCAACCACTTCGCGGTCTCGGCAGACAAGCTCGAACTGCTCGGTCTGTCCGGGACGCTGGAGATGGAGGCGATCCGCCCGCATCTGACCGGGCGCTTCTCCGACATGCTGTTCGCGGTTGAGCGGCATCCGGCGATGCTGCTCTACCTCGACCAATCGGTGTCGGTCGGACCGGACAGTCCGCTCGGCGCGCGTATCGCGGCGCGGGGCAATCGCAAGGTCGGCCTCAACGAGAATCTCGCGCGCGAGATCATGGAGCTGCACACATTGGGTGTGCGCACCGGCTATACCCAGGCCGACGTCACCGAATTCGCGCGGGCGATGACCGGCTGGACGGTGGGCGGCATCGGCGGGGGCGCCGGTGGGCGTTTCTCCGACGGCTGGACGCCCGGCAGCTTCGTCTTCGTCGATCGGGTCCATCAGCCGGGCGCGCGCACCATCCTCGGCAAGACCTATCCCGAGGGCGGGCAGGAACAGGCGCAGGCGGTGTTGATGGATCTGGCGGTCCACCCCGCCACCGCACGCCATATCGCCACCAAGCTGAGCCGGCATTTCGCCGGCGATACGCCACCGCCGGCGATGGTGGCCCGGCTGGAGGCCGCCTTCCTGCGGTCGGGCGGCGATCTGCCGACCGTCTATCGCGCGATCATCGCGTCGCCGGAAGCCTGGGCACCGGCCCCGGCCAAGTTCAAGACGCCCTGGGAATGGTCGGTCTCGGTCGGTCGGGCTTTGGGCCCGGCTGCGCTGCCGCCGCCCTCGGTCGAGGGATTGATGAACCAGCTTGGCCAGCCCGTCTGGAAGCCGGGGCAGCCGATCGGCTACGACGACACCGCGCCGAGCTGGGCCGGGCCGGACGCGGTGATGCGCAGGGTCGAGGCGGCCCAGCGCTTCGCCTCGCGCGTGCCCGCCGCCGTCGATGCGCGCGCGCTGGCGGCGCAATTGTTCCCGGCGGCGGTGTCTCCGGCGACCGCCCAAGCGCTGCAACGCGCCGAGAGCCCGGCACAGGCCCTCGCCCTGTTGCTCGTCTCGCCCGAAATGATGCGGAGGTAACCATTATGGACCGTCGTACCTTCCTGCGCGGCGCCGGCACGATCGGCGTGCTCGGCGGCTTCGCGCCCCGTCTCGCCTTCGCCAAGGCGGCGACCGCCAAGCGGTTCGTCTTCATCATCCAGCGCGGCGCCGCCGACGGCATGGGCATCGTCGGTCCGGTCGGGGACCCCGCCTTCGTCGGCGCGCGCGGCGATCTGGCCGCAGACGTCGTCGCCGGCACCAAGCTCGACGCGATGTTCGCGCTGCACCCGGCGCTCGCCACCACTGCCGGCCTGTACAAACAGGGGCAGGCGCTGTTCGCCCATGCCATTGCCTCGCCGTATCGCGACCGCTCGCATTTCGACGGGCAGAACGTGCTCGAGACGGGCGGCGCGAGCGCCTATCAGCTGCGTGACGGCTGGATGAACCGGCTGCTCGGCATCGTCCCGCAGGAGGATGCGCATGCGATCGCGATCGCGGCGACCGTGCCGATGGCCTTGCGCGGCAAGCGCGAGGTGGCGAGCTACGCTCCGTCCGCGCTGCCCCACGCCTCGGACGATCTGCTCGCGCGGGTGACGCAGCTGTACCAGGGCGATGCGCAGCTCCACGCGCTATGGGACGAGGCGTTGTCGACGCGCCAGCTGACCGGCGACCTGACCGACAAGGATGCGCGCAACACGGGCGCGCTGGCGGCGCGGCTGCTGTTGCCGGCGAACGGCGCACGGATCGCGACGATCGAGACCGGCGGCTGGGACACGCACGCCGGCCAGCGCGGGCGGCTGACCCAGCAGCTCAAGGCGCTCGACGCCATGGTCGGCGCGCTGAAGACGGGGCTCGGCCCGGTGTGGGACGACACGTTGGTCTTGGTCGCCACCGAATTCGGGCGGACGGTGGCGGTCAACGGCACCGGCGGCACCGACCATGGCACCGGCACCGCGGCGATGCTGCTCGGCGGCGCGGTCAAGGGCGGACGGGTGCTCGCCGACTGGCCCGGGCTGTCGCAGGCCAGCCTCTACGAGAACCGCGACCTCAAGCCGACTGCGCAGCTCGACGCCTTCATCGCGGGTGCGGTGGCGGATCACTTCTCGGTCGATCCCGCCCGCGCGATGCCGGCGCTGTTCCCTGCAAGCCAGAAGACGGCGGCGGTGGAGGGGCTGCTGCGGGTCTAGCTCCTCCCCACGAGGGAGGGGGGCGCCGCAAGCGTGGTGGAGGGGCGTGCCCGCGAAGGTTGCGCGTTGTGGGTAACCCCCTCCGTCAGCGCATCCGCGCTGCCACCTCCCCCGAGCCGGGAGGAGAGCGAGCGCCTTGCGGGAGGCGACCCACGCCCGTACATCGCGGCGCATCATGACGCTCTATACCCGTTTCGCCGGCCATGTCGCCGCTGCCCTCGACACGCTGACCGCCGCCGGCACGCTGCCGGAAGGGCTCGATCGCCGCAACGTCACGGTCGAGCCGCCGCGCGATCCGAGCCACGGCGACCTCGCCACCAACGCGGAGATGGTGCTGGCCAAGCCGGCCGGGACCAATCCGCGGCTGTTGGCGGAAGCGCTGGGCGGCGAGCTCGGCAAGCTGCCCGAGGTGGCGGCGGCGAGCGTCGCGGGACCGGGCTTCATCAACCTGACGCTGACCGACGCCGCCTGGCGCGACGAGCTGGCAGCGATCCCCGCGGCCGGCCCCGACTACGGCCGTTCGACAATGGGGCAGGGCGTTCGCGTCAACATCGAATATGTCTCGGCCAATCCGACCGGGCCGATGCACATGGGCCATTGCCGCGGCGCCGTCGTCGGCGACGCGCTCGCCGCGCTGCTGGAATTCGCCGGCCATGACGTGATCCGCGAATATTACGTCAACGATGCGGGCGGCCAGGTCGACGTGCTCGCCCGCTCCGCCCACCTGCGCTACCGCGAGGCGCTGGGCGAAGACGTCGGCACGATCCCCGAGGGTCTGTATCCCGGCGACTATCTGGTGCCGGTCGGCCAGGCGCTCGCCGACGAGTTCGGCGATCGCTACGTCGCCGCGCCGGAGAGCGAATGGCTGGCGCTGTTCCGCACCCGTGCGGTCGCGGCGATGCTGGTGATGATCAAGGACGATCTCGCGCTGCTCGGCATCCACCACGACGTCTTCTCGTCGGAGGCGGAACTGCAGGCGGCGGGCAAGCCGGAGGCGGCGGAAGCCTGGCTGCGCGAGCACGATCTCGTCTATGACGGCGTGCTGGAGGCACCCAAGGGGGAGACGCCGGAGGATTGGGAGCCGGTCGAGCTGCCGCTGTTCCGCTCGAGCCGCTTCGGCGACGATCAGGATCGCCCGATCAAGAAGTCGAACGGCAGCTGGACCTATTTCGGCGCGGATCTCGCCTATCATTTCCAGAAGAGCCAGAACGCCGACCAGCTGATCGACATCTGGGGGGCGGACCATGCTGGCACGGTCAAGCGGATCGTCGCCGCCGTCGCCGCGCTGACCGGCGGCAAGACCCGCTTCGACGTCAAGCTGGTGCAGATGGTGCGGCTGCTGCGCGGCGGCGAGCCGGTCAAGATGTCGAAGCGGGCGGGCAATTTCGTCACCCTGGCCGATGTCGTACGCGAGGTCGGCAAGGACGTCGTCCGCTTCACCATGCTGACGCGCCGTGCCGATGCGCAGATGGACTTCGACTTCTCCAAGGTGGTGGAGGCGTCGAAGGACAATCCCGTTTTCTACGTCCAATATGCGCATGCGCGTATCGCCTCGCTGCACCGCCGCGCGGCGGAGGCGGGGATCGTCGCCGGAGAGGCCGATTTGTCCCGGCTTGATACGGAGGAACTGGCGCTGATCAAGCTGGCGGCGCAGTTCCCGCGCGTTGTCGAAACCGCCGCCGTGGCGCGTGAGCCGCACAGAATTGCGTTCTATCTGTATGACTTAGCAGCGGCTTTTCATGCTGCATGGAACGTCGGCAACGATCGGCCAGACCGCCGCTTCCTGATGCTCGACGATCATGAGGCGACGCGTGCGCGTCTCTTCTTGGCGGACGGCATCGCACAGATTATTCGTAACGGGCTCGCCATCATGGGCGTGGTGGCGGTTTCGGAGATGAAGTGATGGCCGACGAGATGGATCTGCGACAGGACGATCGCCTGCCGTGGCTCGAGACCGTCGAGCCTGACGAGGAGCGGACCGCGCCGGTCGGCAAGGTGATCGCGCTGGTCGTGGTCGGGCTCGCCATCCTCGCGGCGATCGTCTTCGGCATCTACAAGCTGCAGACCCGTCACGGCGGCGGCAATGGCGAACTGATCGAGGCGCAGGAGGGCGATTACAAGGTGCGTCCCGACGATCCCGGCGGTCTGAAGGTCAAGGGCGAAGGCGACGCCGCGGTCGCGACTAGTGCCGGCAAGGCGGGCAATGCCGCGATCGATCTCAACGCCGTGCCCGAAAAGCCGGTCGATGGGCGCCGGGTCGCGCCAACCGCCGGCAAGGCGAAGGGCGACGGCGGCCGCAACACGGTGGCGCAGGTGCCGGCTTCAGGCGGCAAGCTGGTGGCGACGCCACCGGTGACCGCCCAGCGGCCGACCGGCCCCGGTTCGGCAAGCGGGGGATCGCTCGTTCAGCTCGGCGCTTATCCCTCGGAAGCCTCGGCGAATGCGGCCTGGGCTGGCTTCTCCAAGCGCTTCTCCTATCTCGCTCCGCTGGGCAAGGCGGTGCAGCCGGTCGCGACGGGCGGGCGCACGCTCTATCGCCTGCGCGTCAACGCCGGCAGCGCCAATCAGGCCGCGGATATCTGCGGCCGCCTGCGCGTCGCCGGCGAAAGCTGCTTCATCGCCAACTGACCGGCGCGGCGATCCTGTCGCCGACCGATGACGTTCCTCTTTTGTATGAGCGGGGGAGGAGACGCACGTCCGCACGCGATCGGCTTCTGCTAATTGCTTCAGCCTGCTACGTTCCGCATGATAAATCAGGAGGGCAGGATGCGGGTTCGGCGGGTGGCGTGGCTAGCGGTAGCGGGAATGGCACTGACCGGGGCGCAGGATCGCCCGGCCCCGCCGCAGACCGGCAACGATACGGTCGTCACCGGCAAGCGGGATGAGCCCAGCATCGACCTGTCGGGACGTGTTCCCAAATTGCATGGGGGTCTGTGGGTTTTCGATCGAACGGGCACGATGGTGACCGGGCATCCGATCAACGCCCCGCGCCAGCGCTTTCCGGGAGTCGGCGGTGGCGAGGGGCGGCCGTTTACCTTCCGTACCTGTCTGGAGGACGACGATCTGGCCGGTGCCTTGCGGCGCATGGCCGGCGAACGTTCCAGCCTGCCCGATCCGCAGCATTGCGGCCGGCTGCAATTGACCGTGGATAAGGGGCGCGTGAGCGGACGCCGCATGTGCGAGCTGACCAGCTTCGAGATTGGTCAATCGCATTCGCGGCTGTCGATCGACGTCAGCGGCACCTATGATGCCCAGCGCCTCCGCTTGACCATGACCGGTAACGAGGGGACCGACGGCTTTGCGGAGGGTTACCGTTCCGTGCCGCGTCCGGCGACCTGGCGCTGGCGGGTGACCGCCTCGCGAGCCGGCGCCTGCCCGGACGACCGTCGCGCGCTGCGCGGCGCGGACGAAACCGTCGACCTGATTTTCCTGCCGGGCGTCGATGGATCGGGTATCTAGCCGGGGCGGCGGTAGCGCGCGTCGGCGCCGCGCGCTACACCGCCGCGCATGAAGCCCGTCATCTTCGGCCTGTCCGGCCCTGTGCTCACTCCCGACGAGCGCGCCTTCTTCGCCGACGTCGAGCCCGCCGGCTACATCCTCTTCCGCCGCAACGTGGTGGACCGGGCGCAGCTGCGCGCCCTGACCGATGCCCTGCGCGATCTGGCCGGGCGCGACGATCTGGCGATATTGATCGACCAGGAGGGCGGCCGCGTCGCCCGCATGGGGCCGCCGGAGTGGCCCGCCTTTCCGGCCGGTCCCGCCTTCGCGAAGCTCTATGAGGCCGCGCCGATGTCGGCGATCCAGGCGATGCGCGCCAACGGCCAGGCATTGGGATTGATGCTGAGCGAGGTCGGCATCACCGTGGATTGTGCGCCGCTGCTCGACGTCGCGCAGCCCGATACGACCGAGGCGGTGGCGTCGCGCGCCTATGGCGCCGATCCGATGCAGGTCGCCGCGCTCGGCCGCGCGATGCTCGAAGGGTTGGCGGTGGGCGGTGTCGTCGGCGTCGTCAAGCATATGCCCGGCCATGGCCGCGCGATCGTCGACAGCCATTACGATCTGCCGACGGTAACCGCGGCGGCGGAGGCGCTGGCCGTCGACATCGAGCCTTTCCGCACCCTGCGTCATGCGATGATGGGCATGACCTCGCATATCGTCTTTCAGGCCTGGGATGCGGAGCGTCCGGCGACCTTGTCGCCCATTGTCATCGATCAGGTGATCCGCGGTGAGATCGGCTTCGACGGGCTGTTGATGACGGACGACATCGACATGAAGGCGCTGTCCGGTACCGCCGGCGACAAGGCGGCGGGCGCGATCGCGGCCGGTTGCGATCTCGTGCTCGACTGCTGGGCGCGGATGGACGAGATGATCGACATCGCCGGCCGGCTCGGACCGATCGCGGCGCACAGCCGCGCGCGTCTGGACCGGGCGATGGCGAGCCGCCGCGCGCCGGACGGCGACTTCGCCGAATTGATCGCGCGCCGCGACGCCTTTCTCGCCTTGGCGTGATGTCAGGCCGGCCCGTTTCGCCGCGCCGCCGCCTGGGCCAGAGGTCGCGCTGATGGCGGAGCCCGAGCAGCTGACGCTCGATCTCGACGGCTGGGAGGGGCCGCTGGACCTGCTGCTGTCGCTGGCGCGGGCGCAGAAGGTCGATCTGCGTGCGATCTCGATCCTGGCGCTGGTCGAGCAATATTTGCGCTTCGTCGAGCGTGCCAAGGTGCTGCGGCTGGAGCTGGCCGCCGACTATCTCGTGATGGCGGCCTGGCTGGCCTATCTCAAGTCAGCGCTGCTGCTGCCGCGCGACCCGGCGGCGGCGGAGGAGGATCCCGAAATCCTCGCGCTGCGCCTGCAACACCGGCTGGAGCGGCTGCAGGCGATGCGCGAGGCCGGCGCGCGGCTGATGGCGCGTGATCGACTGGGCCGCGACGTCTTCGCGCGCGGCGCGCCGGAGGGGATCCGTACCGTCCGTCACGCCCGCTGGCAGGCGGAATTGTACGACGTCATCGCGGCTTACGGGCGGATCAGTGCGCGCAACCGGCCGGTGATGCATGTCGTCGCCGATCGCGAGGTGATGACGCTGGAGGCGGCGCTGGCGCGCATCGGTGCGCTCCTCGGCACACGGCTCGACTGGTCGACGCTGGAAAGCTTCCTGCCCGACGGCAGTGAGCGGCTGCGCAAGTCGGCGCTCGCCTCGTCCTTCCTCGCCGCGCTCGAACTCGCCAAACAGGGCAGGGTGATGCTGCGCCAGCAGGCCCCGTTCGCGCCGCTTTTCCTCAAGGCGGCCGAAGCATGACCCCGCCCGACGATATTGTACGGGCGGTCGAGGCGCTGCTGTTCGCCGCGGCCGAGCCGCTGTCGCTCGATTCGATCCGCGCCTATGTCGGCGGCGACGTCCGTGCGGCGTTGGCCCGGCTGGAGGCGGACTATGCCGGCCGCGGCGTCACTTTGGTGCAGCGGGGCGAGCGCTGGCATTTCCAGACCGCGCCCGATCTGGCGCATCTGCTCCGCCGCGACCGCGACGAGCCGCGCCGCCTGTCGCGCGCCGGGGTCGAGACGCTGGCGATCATCGCCTATCACGAGCCCGTCACCCGCGCCGAGATCGAGGCGATCCGCGGCGTGCAGATCTCCAAGGGAACGCTGGACGTGCTGATGGAGGCGGGCTGGGTGCGACCTTCAGGGCGGCGCGAGGTGCCCGGCCGGCCGCTGATGTATGCGACGACGCCGGCGTTCCTGGCGCATTTCGGACTCGCCAGCCGCCGCGACCTGCCGGGGCTCGAGGATCTGCGCGCGGCGGGGCTGCTCGATCCCGTCGACCTGACGCAGGACGACACCGCTTTGGCGGTGGAAAAGGACGCCGACACCGACTAGATGCAGAGATAGTTTCAGGAGACATGCCATGGGCAGCTTTAGCCCGATCCATCTGCTCGTCCTCGCCGTCGTCGCCATTCTGCTGCTCGGCGGCGGGCGTTTCTCCAATCTGATGGGTGACGTCGCCAAGGGCGTGAAGAATTTCAAGAAGGGCATGGCCGAGGAGGACGAGGCACCGAACAAGCCGGCGCCGCGCATCGAAGCGAAGAAGTCGGCCGAGCCCGCCTTCGACCGCGACGGCGAGCGCGTCCGCGACGACCGCTGATCGCCGTCGACGCCAGCCGCCGCTGACACGTCCATGCTGGACATCGCACCGTCCGAATTTCTGCTCGTCGCCTTCGTCGCGCTGGTGGTGATCGGCCCGAAGGACCTGCCCAAGGCGATGCGCATCGTCGGCTATTGGGTCGGCAAGGCGCGCGGCGTCGCGCGCCAGTTCCGCCAGGGCTTCGACAATATGGTCCGTGAGGCGGAGCTGGAGGAAATGGAGAAGCGCTGGGCGGCCGAGAATGCGCGCATCATGGCGGAACATCCCGCCGCACCGTCCGAGTCGTCCGCGACGGTCGAACATGACGCTGCGGAAGCCGTGCATGGCGAGGATCATCCGCCCGCGACGGTGGCACAGCCCGTGCTAATCGACGCGCCGAAGGTCGAGCCGGCACCCGCCGATCATCCTGCGCCCCCGCGAGAGGGGGCGAATTCGTGAGCGACGACGCCGTCATCGACGAAATCGACGCCAGCCGCGCACCATTGCTCGACCACCTTGTCGAGCTGCGTCGCCGGCTGCTCTATTGCATCGCCGCCGTCGCGGTCTGCTTTGGCGTGGCGATGTATTTCGCCAGCACCATCTTCGCCTTCCTGCTCCACCCGCTGTACAATGCCGGGCAGAAGGAGGTGATCTTCACCACCGTCTATGGCGGCTTCTTCACAGAGGTGAAGCTCGCTTTCTTCACCGCGATGATGCTGAGCTTTCCGGTGATCGCCAATCAGGCGTGGCGGTTCATCGCGCCGGGCCTGTATCGGCAGGAAAAGCGCGCGCTGCTGCCCTTCCTGCTCGCGACGCCGCTGCTGTTCATCGCCGGTGCGGCACTGGCCTATTACATCGCCGTGCCGATGGCGCTGCACTTCCTGCTCGGCTATTCCGGTATGGTCGGCGGCGTGAAACGTCAGGCGTTGCCCGACATCGCCGAATATCTGTCCTTCATCATGCAGTTCCTGTTCGGCTTCGGCATCGCCTTCCTGCTGCCGGTGCTGCTCATGCTGCTCGAACGGGCGGGGATCGTCACGCGCAAGCAGCTCGTCTCGGCGCGGCGCTACGCCATCGTTGGGGCTTTCGCGATCGCAGCGGTGTTGACGCCGCCCGACGTCGGATCGCAGCTGTTGCTCGCGATCCCGCTGTGCCTTCTGTACGAGATGGCGCTGGTCGGGATCTGGTTCACCGAACGCAAGCGCGCCAAGCTGGCGGCAGCGGAAGAGGCGGCTGCCGAGCAGGCGTGACGCGGCCGTGGTCGCGCTGTCCTGCCCCGCCAACGAAAAAGCCCTCCGCCCGGACGGGGCGAAGGGCTTCCGTTCAGCCGGGTGAGGGGCTTACTTCGACTTGTCGGCCGTCTTGGCGACGGTGTTGCCGGCCGAGCTCACGTCCTTGCCAACGCCTTCGACCGTGTTGCATGCGCTGACCATCAGCGCACCAGCGATCACGGCGAGACCCAGAACCTTGCGCATCGAAAACCTCCTGAACGATTGAAAAGCGGTGCGCCTCCAATGATCGGGGGACAGGATCGTTCCGGATGCGCAATGCGTCGGCCGGCGGGATTTGCGCCGTGATGTTTCCAACGGGACAGGGCTGTTCAAACCGCTGGGGGCAATTCGCG
>JAEWJQ010000374.1 GCA_023386515.1 Pseudomonadota bacterium
CGCGAAGTGCATGCTCCGTTCCTGCTGCCGGGCATGGCGGTCGTCGACGCCGCTGCCGCGCTGGAGGACGACGACGGGCTGTTCTGACGTCGGGCGTCGGCGGCTTTAGCGGGTCACCACCCGTGCCGAATCGCGCGGCAGCAGCATCGGACGCAACCGGATCCCCAGGCAGATCACCGTCGGCCAGAACAATGTATTGATGATGTCGGAGGTCGTGTCCGGCCAGCGCCACGAGCCGAAGTGGAGCCGGTCCATGATCTCGTTGAACGCCTCGGCGAGGGCGACGACCGACAGGGGCACGAGACTGCCCAGCGACCGCCGCGTCAGGACCCGTGCGATCATCAGCACGGCAAGACCTGCATGCAGGTGGAGAATCGTGTCGGGCAAGCCCGTGCCGTCGCCGATCCAATCGATGAAGCGGTGATAGGTAGCCGGGATCATCGCCGCGCCTTAGGCGGTGCGGTCACGCTCGCCAACCCATATTGCCCATCCCCGGCTTGGCGGCGACCGGCGCGCACGATACAAGCCGGTGGATAACGAAGTGTATTGCGCAGCTAAGACAGTTGTGCGAGAGGGGTAAGCATGAACACGAGCATCGACCGCGCGACCACCCAAACGATGCGCCACGCGATGGTGGCGAGCCAACTGCGGACGAATGCGGTCAACGACCAGCGCGTCATCGCGGCGATGATGAGCGTGCCGCGCGAGGTCTTTGTGCCGGAGCGGTTGCAGTTGCTCGCCTATCGCGACACGGCGTTGCCGGCAGGCAAGGGGCGGGCGATCAACCTGCCGATGGTCACCGGCCGACTGCTCACCGAGGCCTATCTTAGAGCGGACGACCGCGTCCTGCTGATCGGCGCGGCGGGGGGCTATGCCGCGGCGCTGCTCGCCTCGATCGTCGCCAGCGTCGTTGCGGTCGAGGAAGATGCCGAGCTGGTCGCGATCGCGCGCAAGGCGCTGGCTGGCACGCCGAACGTCGAGATCGTGGAGGGGGCGCTGACCCAAGGCCATGCCGCCGGCGCACCCTATGACGTGCTGATCGTCGACGGCGCGATCGAGCAGATCCCCGATGTTCTGGTCAATCAGGTCAGGACGAACGGACGCGTCGTTACCGGTCTGCTCGAGAAGGGTGTGATCCGGCTCGCGAGCGGGCGCAAGACGGATGGCGGTTTCGGCCTGACGCCGTTCATGGACAGTGACTGCGTCATTCTTCCCGGCTTCGAAAAGCCGAGCGGCTTCAAATTCTGAGACAAGGGTAGGGGGGGCATGCACGCGTTTCGGACAATCCTGGCCAGCGGTGTCGCGCTGGTCGCCGTGCCGGCGGGGGCGGAAACCCTGCGCGAGGCGATGGTCAAGGCCTATCAGGGCAACCCCACGATCACCGCGCAGCGCGCCGTTCAGCGGGCGACCGACGAGACGGTACCGATCGCGCGGGCGAGCGGGCTGCCGTCGGTCAATCTGACGGGCGGCTATGTCGAGAACGTCCTGTCGCCCGGCGGTTCGAACCTAGGCAGCAACAACAACAGCTTCGCCAATCCCGCCCGCCAGGCGACGAGCGCTGCCCAGCTGAGTATCCCGCTCTATCGCGGTGGCTCGGTGCGCAATTCGATCGAGGCGGCGGAGACGCGGGTGGAGGCGGGCCGGGCGACGCTGCGTGGAACCGAATCCGACCTCTTCACCGCCGTGGTCGGCGCCTATGAGGACGTGATCCGTGACGAGGCGATCGTCAGTCTCAACCAGCAGAACGTCAAGGTGCTGGAAATCAACCTTCAGGCGAGCCGCGACCGGTTTCAGGTCGGCGATCTGACCCGCACCGACGTCGCCCAGTCGGAAGCGCGCCTGGCGCTGGCGCGGGGCCAGCTGCAGTCGGCGGAGGCGCAGCTGATCGCCAGCCGGGAAACCTATGTCCGTGTCATCGGTACCCCGCCGACCAGCTTGGAACAGCCGCCGGCGCTGCCGGCCCTGCCGGCGACGCCGAATGACGCCGTCCAGGACGCGCTGCGCAACAATCCGGTGCTGCTGGCACAGCAGCGTCTGCGTGACGCGACCCGCTATGACATCGGTGTGGCGCGCGCGACGCGCTTGCCGCAGGTCAATGCCGTGCTCGGCGGCAATTATTACAGCTATCTCGGTTCGCTCGGTGCCGGCACCGGCGTGCGGGTCGGCCAGTCGGCGACCAGCGGCACCGTCGGCCTGGCGCTCAACCTGCCCATCTTCCAGGGCGGCCGGCCCGCGGCGCAGGTCCGCCAGGCCGAGGCGCTGCACGCCCAGGCGATCGAGAATACGACCTCGACGGAACGCGCGGTGGTCGCTCAGACCCGCTCCGCCTACGCCGCATGGAAGTCGGCGCAGGAGGTGATTGCGAGCAGCGAGATCGCGGTCAACGCCAACAAGCTCAGCCTGGAGGGCGTCCGCGCCGAGAACAGCGTCGGCACGCGCACGATCCTCGACATCCTCAACGCCGAGCAGGAATTGCTCAACAGTCAGGTGACCTTGGTCACGGCGCGCCGCAACGCCTATGTCGCGGGGTTCGCGCTGATCGCCGCCATGGGCCATGCGGAGGCG
>JAEWJQ010000381.1 GCA_023386515.1 Pseudomonadota bacterium
GCGGGAGGGCGAGGCGCATCTGATCGGGCTCGACTTTCGCGTCATCGATACCGCCGGTTACGAGGACGAGGATCCGCAGACGCTGCCCGGCCGGATGCGCCGCCAGACCGAGGCGGCGGTCGCCGAGGCCGATGTCGCGCTGTTCCTGGTCGATGCGCGCGCGGGGATCGTGCCGCTCGACGAGGAGATCGCCCGCTGGCTGCGGGGATCGACGACGCCGGTGGTGCTGGTCGCCAACAAGGCGGAGGGGCGCGCGGGCGAACAGGGCGTGCTCGAATCGCTGGCGCTCGGCTTCGGCGACCCGGTCCAGCTCTCCGCCGAACATGGCGAGGGGATCGGCGACCTGTTCGAAGGCATCCTGCCGCACCTTGAGGGCAAGGAGGCCGAGGACGAGGACGAGGACGAGGACAATCTGTCGGCGCCGCTGAAGCTGGCGATCGTCGGCCGACCCAATGCCGGCAAGTCGACCCTGGTTAATCGCATCCTGGGCGAGGAGCGGCTGATCACCGGGCCGGAGGCGGGGATCACCCGCGATTCGATCGCGATCGACTGGACCTGGCACGACCGCGACGGCCATCCGCGCGCGGTGCGGCTGATCGACACCGCCGGCATGCGCAAGCGGGCCAAAGTACAGGACAAGCTGGAGAAATTGTCGGTCGCCGACGCCTTGCGCGCGGTCGATTTCGCCGAAGTGGTGGTGCTGCTGCTCGACGCGACGCTGGGGCTGGAAGCGCAGGATCTGCGCATCGCCGACCGCGTGCTGGAGGAAGGGCGCGCCCTCATCATCGCGCTCAACAAATGGGACGTGGCGGACAATGCCTCGTCGCTGTTCAACGGCGTCAAGAAGGCGCTGGAGGACGGTCTTTCGCAGGTCAAAGGCGTGACCCTGCTCACCGTCTCGGCGGCGACGGGCAAGGGGCTCGACGTGATGATCCAGGCGGCGTTCGAGACGCGCGAGGCCTGGTCGCGCCGCGTGCCGACCGGCGAGCTCAACCGCTGGTTCGAACGCGCAGTGGACGCCAATCCGCCGCCGGCACCGGGTGGCAAGCGGATCAAGATGCGCTACGTCACCCAGGTCAAGACGCGGCCGCCGAGCTTCGTGATCTTCGGTACCCGTGTCGATCAGCTGCCGGCGAGCTACGAGCGCTATCTGGTCAATTCGATGCGCAAGGATCTGGGCTTCGGCGCGGTGCCGGTGCGCCTGACCTTCCGCGCGCCGAAGAACCCATTCGATCGCAAGGAGTGATCTTCGGTTCGCCGCTACAGTGTTGATCGGTTGACGACAAAGACTTGCCGGATCGGGCCCGTTGGCAACGGCATGTTTACACCTCGGAGCCTACAGCTCGCCGGATTGAGTTGCGAGGCGCTGGGCGCAGACCGGGGAGGTTCGAAGTGTCGTTCGAAGGCAGCACGTTGGTGGATTGGGCGGCATTCGCACAGGCCCGTAGCGAGCTGGGCGCCGGTTTCGTGCGCATCCTCGGCTATTTCCGCGAGGACGGCGTCAAGTCGGTCGCGGCGATCGAACAGGCGATGCGCGGCAACAATGCCGCGGCGATGGTGATCCCCGCGCACACGCTGAAGGGTGAATCGCGGCAGTTCGGTGCCGAACCGCTCGGCATGCTGGCGGAGACGATCGAGGAGATCGCCCGCGATTGCGTCGAGCGTCACGACACCTGCGAAGAGGCGCTGGAGCATGTCGTGCGCCTGCGCCCGCTTTTCTTCGAGACGCTGCAACTGCTCGAGCGCGAGGCCAATCCCCTCGTCGCGCGCAAGCCGCTCGGCACGGGCGGCTTTGGACGAAAGCTATCGTAAACCGCCGGGGTCGTCGTGCCCCGGCCTTCATCATGTCGACGGCATCACCCGCAGCCGGACATGCCCCGGGGCAGAGCCCCGGGGTCGCGGGACGTGCCGTACGCGTTCAGGCGTTCAGATAGGGCGCGGCACCCGTTTTCGGCGCATCGTGTTCGCTGATCGAATTGAGCTGAACGTAATTGTGCAGCCCCATCCGCTCGATCATTTCGAACTGCCGCTCGAGCGTGTCGACATGCTCTTCCTCGCTGGCGAGGATGCGGGCGAACAGGTCGCGGCTGATGAAGTCCTTGACCTCCTCGCAATAGGCGACCGCCGCCTTCAGCTGCTGCACCGCCTCCAATTCCATCGCCAGGTCGGACTGGATCACTTCCTCGACCGTCTCGCCGATGCGGAGGCGGCCGAGCAGCTGGAAATTGGGGAGGCCATCGAGGAACAGGATGCGCTCCGACAGCCAGTCGGCATGCTTCATCTCGTCGATCGATTCCATCCGCTCGTATTGGGCGAGCTTGTAGACGCCCCAATGGTCGAGCAGCCGATAGTGCAGCCAGTATTGATTGATCGCGGTCAGCTCGTTCTTGAGCGCGTCGTTGAGGAATTCGATGACCTTAGGGTCGCCCTTCATCGTCATTGCTCCAGTATCAGATGAAGCTTGTGTAGGCGCGACGCAGCTATCCGAACAACCCGGCGAGTAAAAAAGTCTAATTTCGGCGGCTCACCTGTTAAGCGGCGGCCCGTTCCATGTCGATGATGGCGCGCGCAACGACACTACATTGTCCGCATTTTGCCTGACAACCGAGTGCTTTATACGCCTGACAGGCGGTCCGGCAGCCTTGCCGCGCGACCTCGCGGACCTGGCTTT